>JAJRXB010000539.1 GCA_024276515.1 Chloroflexota bacterium | reverse complement strand
TCCTGGACGAGGCGGGGGTGGACTATCCCACCGAGGATTGGACCTGGGACGACCTGCGGGCGGCGGCCAAGCAGATCGCGGAGAACACCAACTACGGTGGCTTCTGCCAGAACGCCGACTGGGCACGCTTCGCCCCCTGGGTCTTCTCCAACGGCGGGGCCTACGCCACCGACGACTATCAAACCGCCACGCTGGACACACCGGAAGTGAAGGAGATGGCTCAATTCGTCTTCGATATGTACGACGAGGGGAGCCTGGTGACGGCCAGCGACGTGGGGGCCAGTTGGTGCGGCGAGGCCATCGGCAAGAAGCTGGTGGGGATGACCCTGGAAGGGGGCTGGATGGTCAACTTCATGCGCCAGAACTACCCCGATCAGGACTGGAAGGCGGTGCTGATCCCCAAGGGACCCAAGACCCGCGCCGACGTCATCTTCACCAACGCCATCGGCGTCAACGCCAGCACCCAGTATCCCAAAGCGGCGGCGGCCTTCACCATCTTCGTCACCGGCCGCGAGAATCAGGCCGAGATCGTCAAGACCGGCTTTGCCTACAGCACCCATCCGGATCAGATCGACCTGGTGGTGGACCCCAACGACAAAGCCATCGCCGACGGTGGTCTGCTGCCCGACAGCCGGGTGGCCTACTGGGGGCCGAACACGGGCAAGGTGAACGACGTGGTGTCCAAGGCGCTGGAGCGCGTTTATCTGCGCGACCAAACCGTGGACGAGTCCTTCGCCCAGGCTCAGGAAGAGGCCCAGGCCGCCCTGAGCGGCGAATAGCCAATCTGTGAGTAATCAGGTGGCAGTCACTTTCAAAAGTGACTGTCACCTGAAAATAACGAGGAGTTATGCTATGCAGGCTCAAAAGACGGCCTCACCGGGCAACGTTGCCCTGGCGGCAGCAGGGACTTTTGTGCTGGTCTTTGCGGTGATTATGGTCGCCGCTTTGATGAACGCCCCGATCAGGCTGGGCCCTCAGGTTACTGCGTCCCTCGGCAGCTATATGGCCGAGGTGCGCAAAACGGCCATCCCCTTTGTGGTGATCGTGGGGGTGGGGGCCGCAGCGTTGGGCGGAGGGACAGCCATCACCGTGCAGCGCGTGTGGTCCCACCCTCGCCGCCGACGGGCGATGCTCGCTGGCTACGCCTTTCTGACACCTTATCTATTGACAACCCTCGTCTTTACCATAGGCGTGATTCTCTTCGCGCTGTACATTTCCTTTTACAAATACGACATCTTTACCGAGCCTCGATGGATTGGCCTGAACAACTACGTCAGGGCCTTCAAACAAAAGACCTTTTTGCAGGCGTTGCACAACGTCTTCTGGTATGCCGCCATCGTCACTCCAACCCAGACGGCGCTGGCCATCGCGCTGGCGATGCTCCTGAACGCCCCAATGCGTTTCAAGCAATTCTTTCGCACCATCTTTTATGCGCCCAGCGTCACCTCGTCGGTAGTTATCACCCTTATCTTTATGTGGCTCTACCTTAAGACCGGCTACATCAACCTGCTGTTCGACAACGTGTTGGGCGTGGTGGGGATTGACTGGAAGGCGATCAACTGGCTGGGAGACCCCCGCGGCCTGATCCAGATCATCGCTGGCGCCTTTGGCGTCAATATTCCTTCCAAGCTATGGTATCTGCGTGGACCAAGCATCGCCTTGATGGCCATTATGTTCCAAAACATCTTCACCACAGCGCCCACTTTTATGGTGATGTTCCTGGCCGCGCTGCAAGACATCAACCCCGCCCTCTACGAGGCGGCCAGCATCGACGGCGCCACCGGCTGGGAGCAGTTCTGGCAGATCACCCTGCCCCTGTTACGCCCCATCATCCTGCTGGTGATCGTGCTGAGTACCATCGGCACGTTGCAAATCTTCGACCAGGTCTACCTGGCGACCTCGGGGGGGCCGCTGGGCACCACCCAAACCCCCGTCTACCAGGTGTTCACCGAAGCGATTGGCACACAAGGCACCATTCAAATGGGCTACGGCTCGGCGTTGGCCTTTATCCTGGCGGTGATCATCTTCGTCTTCACCTTCCTCCAGCGCCGGTTCATCGAACGGGGCACCGAGCTTTACTAAAAGGAGGCTTCCAATGGCAGCACCCTCCCGGCACGGGGTGGCAACCCTGACTATGGCACGCGCGCCCCAAAAACAGATTTTCGACAAGCCGGCCGGCTACTACATTGGTCTGGCCGTTCGCTATGCTTTGCTGATCAGCATCGGGATTATCCTTATCACCCCTTTCATCCTGGCCGCAATTGGCAGTTTCAAGACCGATGCGGAAATCATCGCCTGGCCGCCCAAATTTTTCCCGGATAAGTGGCTGACCGAAAATTGGGTCAAGGTGTGGACGACCGACCTGGGCGAAGGGGGCACCTTTCCTCGCTGGCTCTTCAACACCGCCTTCCTGGCTGTGACGACGGCGCTGTTGAAGGTCGTCGGTTGCTCGATGGCTGCTTATGCTTTCTCGCGGTTGCACTTCCCCGGACGCGACGCGGTCTTCAACTTCATGCTGGGCTCGATGATGATCCCCGGCGCGGTGACTCTGATCCCGGCCTACGTGTTGATGACCAAGCTCCGGTTGATCAACACCTTTTGGTCGCTGATCCTGCCCGGCGTTGTGGACGCCGGCGCCATCTTTATGCTCACTCAGTTCTTCAAAACCATCCCCCGAGACCTGGAAGAGGCAGCCCACATCGACGGCGCCAGCCAGTTTCAAATTTACAAGGACGTGGTCTTGCCGTTGTCTCGCCCCGCTTTGCTGACGGTTTTCATTTTGCAATTCCAGGCGATGTGGAACGATTTTTTGAAACCGTTGTTGTACCTGGACGCGCCCCGCATGTGGGTGCTGAACGTGGCCCTGAGCGTCTTCAAGCAGCAATACAAAGCGCAGTGGAACCTGACGCTGGTGGGCGCTATGTTCAACGCCATCCCGGTGCTGGTGCTCTTCTTCTTCTTCAGCAAATACTACATCGAAGGCGTGGCCTACGCCGGGGTGAAGGGGTGATGGGGACTGGAGACCGGAGACCGGGGACCGGGGACTGGAGACCGGGGACTGGAGACTAGAGACTGGAGACCGGGGACCGGGGACTGGAGACTGGAGACTCTCTTTTCCCCTGCCTCCCTGTCCTACGAGGGCTTTGATGGCCGATGCCTGGTATGTGATTCGAGCCGCCTTGCGCGACACCTGGAGCGACCTGTTGACGACAGGGCTGTGTAACCTGCTGTGGGTTGTGGGCAACCTGCTGCTCGTCACCGGGCCGCCGGCCACACTGGCTCTCTTTTACGTCGCCAACCGCCTGGCCCACGGCGAGTTGACCGACCCTGGCGATTTCCTGCGGGCCTGGCGTCGCTACTTTGGCGTCGGCTGGCGCTGGGGTCTGGTCAATGGGGTGATGCTCTTCCTCCTGGTGGGCGACGTGATCCTCACCGGCCGGCTCGGCCAGTCGGCCACGGCACGCCTGGCCCAGGGATTCTTCCTGGCCGGCCTGGCGGCCTGGCTCCTGGTTCAATTGTATGCCCTCCCCTTTCTGTTTGAGCAAGAGACCCCCAGCGTGCGGTTGGCCCTGCGCAACGGGGCGGTGATGCTGGGGACCAACGCCCCCTTTTCGGTGGTGCTGGGAGTCCTGCTCGTGCTCATCCTGCTGGCGGGCACGGTTTTCTTTTTCGTCGCTTTTGCCGCCGGCGGTGTCTTTTTGGCGTTGGTGGGTAATCACGCGGTGTTGAATCGGCTGGCGGTTTACCGGGAGCGGGAGGCGTAAAACGTTACTGCTGTGGCCCGGTCGGGAGACCGGCCACAGCGACAATCCTTTGCTCGGGCCGGTCTCATGACCGTGCCCGTGAGTGCCCGTCAGTGGCCCGGTCGGGAGACCGGCCACAGCGACAGTCATTTGCTCGGGCCGGTCTCATGACTGCGCCCGTGAGT
>JAJRXB010000538.1 GCA_024276515.1 Chloroflexota bacterium | reverse complement strand
GTGGTCTATCACGGCTTCTCCAGAGGCTCGGCCCGCTCCTTCAAGATCGCCCTGCTGGACCGGGCGGACGACGGGATGAAGCGCTTTGCCGCCTTCATCGCCGATTCGGGGGCAGAGTTCGCCGATACCGGTGGTGAGATCCCGGCCTACCTGCAAACGGCCGCGCCGGATGCGTACAGCGGCGCGCGATTCTGGCTCTACTGTGGTGGAGAGGACCACGACGGCATGACCTGCGAGGGCATGAAGCGCATAGGACCCTTGCTCGAGGAACACGGCGCGACGGTGGCGACCTACCGCTACGCGCCAGGCGGGCACGGCATCTTTGCCACCGTCCAGCCCGGCAGCCCGCCCAGCCCCGCGCTGACCGCCCTGTACGAATACATAGATGCTCTGAAGTGAGACGAGGAAAGTAATGTATTGGAGACGGACCGATGAAAATCCGGCGGCTCGTGAAAATCTTTGGATTGACCTGGCTGGGACTGTTGGCCTGGGCAGCCTGCACGCCCACGCTTGCACCCCCGACCGCCCGGCCCACCTCGCTTCCAGGCACGACCAGCGTCGAAGGAGCCGTGTACGATGCCGACGGCCCGGTGAGCGGGGCCGTCGTCCGCGCGCAGACCACTGATCTGGCCACGACCACCGACGCCGAGGGCCGCTTCACCTTCACCGACCTGACGCCGAGCGAGCCGATCACCCTCACCGCCTGGGCGCCCGGCTACTACATCGCCGGCGGCGAACCCTACCTCCCCGGCACCGACCCCATCACCATCACCCTCACCGCCCACACCGCCGAGGACAATCCCAACTACGCCTGGCTCAGCGCCTTTGCCCAGGCCGGCGACGAGGGCAACTGTCAAAACTGTCACTCCAACCCCGACGACCCGCTCTCCGCGCTCCCCTTTGACGAGTGGCAACGCGACGCCCACTCGCAGTCGGCCGTCAACCCTCGATTCCTGACCATGTATACCGGCACCGACGTGCACGGCAATCAGAGTCCTCTCACCCGCCACGGCTACAGCCGCGACTACGGCACCTTCCCGCTGCGCCCCGACCCCAACCGGCCCTATTACGGCCCCGGCTACAAACTGGACTTCCCCAACACCGCCGGCAACTGCGCCGCCTGTCACGCGCCGGCGGCGGCGGTGAACACCCCCTACGGCGTGGACCCCACCGCCGTCACCGGCGTTGGGGCCGAGGGCGTGGCCTGCGACTTTTGCCACAAGGTGTGGGACGTGCGGCTGGATTCCGTCACCGGCCTGCCCTACGAGAACATGCCCGGCGTCCTCTCCTTCGAGCTCCGCCGCCCGCCGGAGGGACACCAATTCTTCGCCGGCCCCTTCGACGACGTGGCTCCCGGCGAGGACACCTATTCACCCCTCCAGCGACAGAGCCAGTTCTGCGCGCCGTGCCACTTTGGCGTCTTCTGGGGCACGGTGGTCTACAACTCCTTCGGCGAGTGGCTGGAAAGTCCCTATAGCGACCCTGAGAGCGGAAAGACCTGCCAGGACTGTCACATGCCGTCGCTGGGGGCCACCCATTTCGCCCGACCCGACCGGGGAGGGCATCGGCGTGACCCGGCGACCATCTTCAGCCACCGTATGCCCGGTGCGTCGGACGAGGAACTCCTGCAAAATGCCGTCACAATGGACGTGAGCGCCGAGCGCCGAGCCGGAGAGGTGACGATCACCGTCACCATCACCAACGATAAGGTTGGTCACCACATCCCCACCGACAGCCCCCTGCGCCAGATGATTTTGCTGGTGCGGGCCACGGATGGGCAGGGGCAAGCCCTGTCCCTGCTGGACGGGCCGACGGTGCCGGAGTGGGGCGGCACCGGTGAGCCGGCCGCAGGGGCGACCCGGCGGGTCGCCCCCTACTACGCCGGGTCGCCGGGGAAAGCTTTTGCCAAAGTGCTGGAAGAACTGTGGACCGAGGTCTCGCCCAGCGGAGCCTACTGGAATCCCACCCGCGTCCTGAGCGACAACCGGCTGGCCGCCTTCGCCACCGACACCAGCACCTACACCTTCGCCGCCCCGGACGAAGGAGAAGTTACGGTCGAAGTCACGCTGATCTTCCGCCGGGCGTTCATCGAGTTGATGGAGCAGAAGGGGTGGGACGTACCCGACATCGTGATGGCCCGCCAAACCCTGGTGATGACCGATTGAATGGGCCCGGCAAAGGCATGGCCGATCACGCATAAAAAACCATCCCGGAAAGCCTTGCGAAGGTTGGGAAATGCTTTTGGAAAGCAAAACCGCTCCCTATAGGGGTATATGACCGTCATAAAGACCTCTCTCGAAACCTTCGCAAGGCTACCCCGCTGAACGCTTACCGCAAATTTAGGGGGGCAATTGATGGTTCCCCCGGATGACGGGGGATGTCATTCTGAGCCGGAGCGAAGCGGAGGCGAAGAATCCCCTCTCTCTGCCTTGAGAAGGGAGATTCTTCGGCCTTCAGCCTCAGAATGACACGCCATAATAATAAAACGACGTGCCATAACTCAGCCACCCTTGCGAAGGTTGCGGAGCAGCTTTGGTGATGGAACAACTTCCAATGAGAAAAAGTGTTTTCGGCTTGGAATCCATCACGAACCTTCGCAAGGGTTCCGCTATCCGAGTGAAAAGAATGAATCGCCCACAATTGACAGTCAGTGCATTAAATAATAGAATACTTATCTAGACTTTGTCCGTTTTGAGGAGGCAAAGCCCTCACCCACCCCCGCCTGCACCCCCTCCCTCTCCCCAAATTGGGAGAGGGAGGGGGTTGGGGGGAGGGAGAGGGCAAAGCCCTCGCGCTCCCAAACATCATCAACGCTTAACGAGGAGACTACCGTCCATCGGGGATGCAGGATATAGCGAGTATGGGTTCCGGGTCACAATCTCGTTTCAGGTCCTTCAGAACAAGCCTGCGCGCCAGAGTCGCGCTGGGCGTCGCATTGCCGATTCTGCTGGTGCTGACTCTGCTGTCCTTGATGCGCTACCAACACGGACACCAGTTGCTGGAAGACCAGCTCCGACTGACCGTGTTGCAGTTGAGCGAGGTGATGATGGGCAGCCTGCATCACGCCTTGCTGATCAACGACTACGAAATGCTGACCCAGATCCTGAGCGACATAGGCGGGATGGAGACCATTCAGCAAGTGCAAATCATCGACCTCAATGGCCGGGTGAGAGCAAACAGCCGCGGTGAGCAGGGAGGGACGACCCATCAACCCGGCGACCTGGGATGCATAGAATGCCACCAGTTCCCACCCGAGTCTCGGCCCCGCGTCACCAGGCTCTTCGCCTCGGCCGATACCCTGCGGATTTCCACACCGATCCCCAACGGGCCAGAATGCGCCGGCTGCCACGAGCAAGAGTCCCCTCATCTCGGCGTGCTGCTTGCCGACATCCCCGCCATCAACGTCGAAGCGCGCCTTCGCCAGAACCTTCAGATTGACCTGGCAATTTCGGTCGGAAGTGCGGTGTTGGTCACTTTGGGCCTGTATCTGCTGATGCATTGGCTGGTGGTACGACGGGTGGAAGCCTTTCGCCGCCCTCTGGCCG
>JAJRXB010000537.1 GCA_024276515.1 Chloroflexota bacterium | reverse complement strand
TGTCGGCTGCCGTGCGGCGCAGCTCTTTGCTCAGCACCGTTTCCCCGGTGGTGGCCAGGCTGTCGGCGGTCATGGCCAGCACGTGGGCCACGTCGGGTTGGATGCGCAGCAGGTTGGCGATGCGGGTCAGGGCCTCGGGCAGTTCGCGATCGATGGCTATCCCGCGCCCGCGCTGCCGGTTGGCCAGATGCCAGCGCGGTGCGTAGGCGGCTACTCCCGCCCCCAGCACGACCAGCAGGGGCGGCAGGTCGAAGGCCGTGCCCAGGAACAGCACGCCCAGGAATACCAGGATCATCATGCCGTAGAACTTGGCCTCGGCGTTCTCGCCCCACTCCCAGCCGGCTTCCAGCATTTGCGCCTCCAGGCCGGAGGGCAGCTCTTCTTCGTCTTCGGACATGACGTGATCGATGTGCTTGTGGTGGGCGGAGCGGAACAGGGCCGCTTCCACCACCTGCCACAGCACCACGGCCACCCACACCGCGGCCAGCCCGCCGATGAGCCAGGGGGGGAGATTCAATTGAACGGGAAATCGAAGGGGTAACATGGTCGTTGCCTTTCCTGTGGCGGAGAAAGCGGATGGATAATTGAGATGGCTTTGGCAGACAGCAACGTGAGGCGTGAGGCGTAAAACGTGTAAAACGTGAGGCGTAAAACGTTGCCGTCGAGTTGGCCTTGCACCGGCCCATGCTGTCGTCCGGGCGATTTGCCCTTTGCGCCGAATCGTGCTACAATCAGGACACTATGAACACACAAATGACTGTAGAACTGGCCGGTTACCGCCTGCCCATCGTGATAGAACCGGTGAACGGCGCCTACCAGGCCACCAGCCCGGTGCTGGAGGGGTTCCTGGTGCTGGCCGACACGCTCGACGAGGTGCTGGCCCTGGCTCCCGGCGTGGCCCGTGCCTTGCTGGAGGCCATGCAGGACAAGGGCGTGGAGCCGCCCATCCCCATCGAGCGACTGCACTTCCCCGCCCGGGTCGAAGTGCTGATCCCGGCCTGACGTGTCCGATGAACTACCGGCAACTGACCCGGCGGCTGCGCCGGCTGGGATGTGAGTTCGTGCGTCAGGCCGCCGGTTCCCACGAGGTGTGGTGGAATCCGGCCAACGAGCAGTTCACCGTCATCCCCCGTCATGCGGGTCGCGACCTGCCGCCCGGCACGTTGCGGACGATCCTGCGCCAGTTGGGCATAGAACCGGCCGACTTCCACGGCCGGCGCCAGGGCCGGTGACTGCCCCCGACGCACCCCCCCGTCGTCCCTCGCCTCGAAACCTGTTCGTCATCGCTTCTCTCTATCCTTTCAGCGTCTCGTTTGCCTCCCGTCTTTTCTCACCGCCGAGCACCCAGAGCATGCCGGGTTTTCTGTGTTGTCTCTGCGTTCTCCCCGCCCTCGGCGGTGTGATGCGCCTCATCACCGCCGGGTGCGGCTCACCTGGCCGACCTGGACCCACAGCGGTTGGTCGGCGGTGGAGTTGTCCTCGTCGAAGCGGTACACGTCGTTCAACCACACGTCGCCGTGTTTCAACTCCGGCACCACCTCGGTGATACGCAT
>JAJRXB010000536.1 GCA_024276515.1 Chloroflexota bacterium | reverse complement strand
GACTCCGCTCGTCAGGGGTCTGTGACCCCTGACCGGGCGGAGGAGATTATCAACGGATAAAGCAGCGGGTAGTCTCCCCGTTAAGCGTTGATGACGTTTGGGAGCGCGAGGGCTTGCCCTCTCCCTCCCCCCAACCCCCTCCCTCTCCCAAATTGGGAGAGGGAGGGGGTACAGGCGGGGGTGGGTGAGGGCTTTGCCTCCTCTTCGCCACCAACACTCAACGGGGGGACCACCAAACAGCGGACGCTCCTCGATTCGCCAGAGTCCGGTATTATAGGGCGTGTCGCCATCTCCGTCCCCGTTTCCAGGGTATCGGAGCTGTGGCCGGTCTCCGACCGTGCCGGGGGGCTATGGCCGGTCTCCGACCGTGCCAGTGAGTGCCCCCGCCACATTTATAACCTCTGCGGATGGGCCGCCATCTCCGCCCTCGTCTCCAGGGTATCGGCCAGCGGTTGGCCCCGGGTCTCCGGGCCGAGGGCAAACACCACCACCCCACCGACGATGAAAGCAACAGCATACAGGGTGAGGCCGGCGGTGAAATTCGTCATCAGCAGGCCGGCTCCCAGGATCGGCGCCAGCGAGCCTGCGATGCGGGTCATCCCGCTGGCCCAGCCCATGCCGGTGGAGCGGGTCTGGGTGGGGTAGAGTTCCGGCGTATAGGCATACAGCGCGCCCCAGGCCCCCAGGCAGAAGAACGACATCAGCACGGCTGTGCCGACGATGCTGGTCAGCCCGGAGACGACGGCGAACAGGTAGGTGAAGACCCCGCTCAAGGCCAGGTAAAGGGCCAGCGTCGGCCGGCGACCCCAGCGCTCGACCAGGTAGGCCGCCGAGAAGTAACCGGGCAACTGCGCCAGGGCCATCAGGAAGACGTTTTGGTACGTCCTCAAAAAGGTGAAGCCGCGGGTGACGAAAATTTGAGGCAACCAGATGAAGGTGCCGTAATAGCCCAGCGAGATGGCGAACCAGGTGATCCACAGCATCAACGTGCGGCGGGCGTAGGGCCGTCGCCAGAGGGCGGCCACCGTCACGCCGCGCGACCGGGGCGGGATGGCGATGGTCAACTCGGGGACGGGCACGCCATTTTCGTGGGCGACCTGGGTCAGCACGGCGCGCATCTCGTCTTCTCGACCGTTGACCAGCAGGTAGCGGGGCGACTCGGGCACGTAGCGTCGGATGAAGTAGATGATGAGGCCCGGCACCGCCGACAGCGCCAGCAAGACCCGCCAGCCAAAGCGGGGCACCACCAGCCAGGCCAGGCCAGCGGCGACGATGGTCCCGATGGCCCAGAAACTCTCCAGGTAAACCAGATAACGACCTCGCTTGTGGCGCGGCAGGTACTCGGCGAAGATGGAATAGTCCACCGGCAGTGTGCCGCCCACGCCGAAACCGGTCAACGTGCGGAAGACCACCAGCCAGACGTAACCGGGCGACAGCGCCGACAGGAAGCCGAAGACCGAGTCGATGAGCACCGTCAGTTGAAAGCCGATTTTGCGCCCGATGTAATCTGAGATAGTGCCCCAAAACCAGGCTCCCCCCAGCATCCCCAGGAAGATGGCCGTCCCCAGCAGACCGGCCTGCCCCGCGGACAGGCTCCATTCCTTGATGATGGCCGGCAGGGCGAAGGCGATGAGCAACACCTCCATCGCATCGGCAGCCCAACCAACGCCGCAAATGATCATCAATTTGCGTTGAAAGGGGCCGTAGCCGATCTCGTCAATCACGTCGTCGTAGGCCCGTGGCGTTACAACCTCTGCATTCATTGCGCTTCCCTCCAATGTAACCCTTTAGTCTTGCAAGCAGCTTGCTCGACCCTCTCCCTGCCAGCTTATCATTACCCACATCTCGCCTTGCTGACGCCCGCCCCGAGCTTAAGCTCAGGGCTAATAGCCCAAGCACGTTGAAACGTGCTGTCTTTGCCCAGAATCGGGGGAGGAGCAGTCGGCTTGAGCCGACTTTAGCTAT
>JAJRXB010000535.1 GCA_024276515.1 Chloroflexota bacterium | reverse complement strand
GTCTCGCTTTGTAAACGACCAATTGTCGCCTGAGACCAAATTCAAATGGCAGGGTTTCTATGGCGCGTTCACCGTCAGTCGGTGGGATGTGAACAAAATTGTGGTGTATGTGAAACGCCAAAAAGAACATCACGCGGCTGATGATCTATTGGCTGAATGGGAGGAGATGTTTGAAGAGATAGATGTGCGCGATTGAAATCACCCTTCTGGGGCTGAAGCGGCGATTGGAAATCGCCCCTGAGAGGCTAAAGCCGAGCATCCCCCTGCGGGGACGTTGTCGGCGCAGGCCGACAATCGGCCAACGGCCTGGGAGGGGGCGGTTTCAACCACTACGGACGGCGGGGTGCTTGGGAGTTCGGCGATTGGAAATCGCCCTTGGGAGGCTAAAGCCGACCGTCCCCCTGCGGGGACGCAGGAGCGTTGTCGGCGCAGGCCGACAATCGGCGGACACGCCTGATAGGGGCGACCTCGGTCGCCACGAGAGCTACCACAAACGCGGAGGTGATATGATGCTCATCCTCAACTACGCCCATCCCCTCACCGATGAGCAACGCGCCCAGATTGAGGCCCTCATCGGAGAGCGGATTACCGAGGTCAAACACATCAAAGTCCACATCAACCAGGCCGAGCCCTTGTTGCCCCAGGTCGTGGCCCTGGCCGACGAAGCCGGGCTGACCGGCGAGGAATGGTCCGGGCGGGCATTGCTGGTCAACCCGCCATCCCTCAACTCTGTGGCCGTGGCCCTGCTAGCGGAACTGCACGGGCGGATGGGGTATTTCCCCGCCTGCCTGCGGATGCGTCCGGTGGAAGGCAGCATCCCCCCGCGCTACGAAGTGGCGGAGGTATTGAATTTGCAGGCGATACGGGATGAGGCGCGGGGGAGACGAGATTAGGCTTGTGTTGGCATTTTGACTGGCGCACCAAATTGGAGCGACTGAAGAAGTTGCTCTTACAGGGCCGCTGGCCGCAAAATCCGCCTGCACGGACTAAATCCCATCGTCCACGTAGGTGGACGATGGGCGGAACGCTCTTCAGGAGCGATTTCAATCGCGTAACTTCTACGTGTTGCGTTACCTGCAACACGCCACCTCTATCCTGTGGGCAAATCCCACAGATGGAGGTGGCACGATGGCCTTCTGGCGAAAAAAGGAACCCGAGTACGAGCAGAAAATGCATCGAACAAGCATAGCAGGCGCAAAGAAAGGTTGGAAGATGTCCACACGTTTAGAACGTATCATCCATATTGACCAGGAGATCCGAGCCGGCAACTATCCCTCGGCCGCCGACTTGGCTGCTATGTTTGAGGTCTCGAAGCGCACAATTTACCTTGACCGGGAGTTTATGATCAATCGTCTAGACGCCCCCATCGCCACTGACCAGGAAACTGGCGGCTGGTATTACACCGACAAAACCTGGGTGCTGCCAGCGATTATGGTCAGCGAGGGAGAGCTGTTGGCCTTCTTCCTGGGGCAAGCTGTATCACAGCAATACTTGGGCACACCCTTTGAAGGACCACTGCGCTCTGCCTTGAGCAAGATTGCTCGCTACCTGCCGGATTACGTTCACGTAGACCTGGCTGAGATCTCCCGCCACTACACCATCACCGCCGGGGCGACCGTTGACGTGAACCCTCAACTGGTGCTGGACCTGGAGCGTGCTATCCGTGAACATCGCCAGGTGTGGATGGTCTATTACACAGCCAGTCGTGGCGAGTACAACGAGCGGACGGTGAACCCCTACCACTTTTACAATGTGCGCGGGGATTGGTATTTGCTGGCCTACGATCACTGGCGGCAAAACATCCGCAATTTTCACCTGGGCCGTATCGAGGAATGGCGGGTGTTGAATCAGCGATTTGAACCGGATACCACATTCTCACCGGAAGAATTTTTAGCCCAGGGCTTTCTCACCGAACGGGGAGAAGTGGCCGACGTTGCCATCCGCTTCGATGAGTACCAGGCACGTTGGATTCGCGAGCGGCGCTGGCACGATACCCAGGAACCGCTGGAGGAACTGAAGGATGGAGGTGTCATTTTGCGCTTCCGTTCCGGAGGGTTGGAAGAGATCAAACGCTGGGTGATGCAATACGGCGCGCACGCCGAGGTGCTGGAGCCGCCCGAACTGCGGGCAGCCGTGGCCGAAGAAGTAGGCAAACTGGCCGAAATGTACCTGGAGTGAAGATATTTTGCAGCCGGTGAATCTATGTTGCAGTGAGACGTGGTAGAATGAAAGCAGGTGGGTGAGTATGGCAGGCGGGAGATAAAGGAACGATGGCACCAGCAAGTCATTTCGGGAGGTGAGTGCATGCTGAAATACACCGGACATCCATTGGTAGACGTAGGCGTGGCGACGATCACGGCCTTTGCCAACAAGCGTGACCCAACCCAACTGACCGAGAAGGACCTGGACGAAGTGGCAGACTACATTGAGCGCGAGTACGTCAAGCAACCGCTCAAGTCATTCCTGACGGTGGCATTCCCCAACTCCGGCTTTACACAGCCGGCCTACAACAAGCAGCCCGAAAAGCGTCACATTTATGCCCAACGAGTATCGCGCGCCTATCGTGCCGACACGCCGACCCTGGACGTTGCCGGCATCTTCACTGGCGAACCAGCGGCTGCGGTTCCATTTGACGTGAAAGGGACTCTAGCCCCCGGTCGCGCTTTTCGTCAGCACATCCCTCTCCTCACTGGCGAAGACATTATCAACTTCCACCCCTATGGTGCGGCAGGGCTACCGGTATCGGGAAAAGCGATGCTGGCGTTGCAAGCCTTCCCCCTGGGCTGCGCCAAATGCGGTGGCCGACTGCTGGCCGTCCACTCGGACAACACTGAGCTTGTTCATCACTTTGCGGCCACTTTTCTGCTGCAAAACCGCCGGGCGATCCAAATGGCTCAGCAGGCGGGTAGTTCAAAAATGCCCGAATCCCACCACACCTACCGGACTCTGCTTATCCGCACCCTGCTCGAGGCTGATCAAATGCACCGGGAAGCCCTCGAGGATGAGTTGCCTTTTTCACTGACCGCCTACCACCTGTCGAACAGCGGCCAGGGTGTCGGCCTTGACATCTACCACCTGCCGATGGAACTGATCGCCTTCCTGCGCGAGATGCACCAGGCCAACTACAAGCCAGATTGGGATGCCATCGTCCGTCGGGCGTGGGAGATCGCCCCCAAAAAGAAAGGAGGAAAGAAGGACGGCAAACCGTTCCAACCGCGACGCAACTGGCTGTACGAAGACCTGTTCGACCTGCCGGGCAACGCGCCACAGTTTCTGCGTACCTATTTCTTGCGGGTTGCTCTCCGCTACGCCAGGGGCAAGACCGATCCGCGCGTGAATTATTCCTTGCAAAACGAGGCCAACCTGGTCTCGTGGAAGATCACAGAACGTTTTTTGTGGAGGATTATGCACATGGACAAAGAACGCATCGAACAAATCCGAGATTTAGGCGACCGGCTGGCCGAGTACGTCGAAGGTCAGAATGATCGCCGCTTCTTCCGCGACTTCTTCACACTACAGAGATACGACTATCTGCGAAACATCCTCATCAAAGCCAACCTGGCTCACGTCAAAAACGGCCACCCACCCCTCATCACCCTGGACCCATACGTCAGTGTATTCGAGGAGGGAGATGAAGTAGCCCGCACCGATTGGCGACTGGCCCGCGATTTGGTGCTCATCCGGATGGTCGAGCGATTGTACGACCTGGGTTGGCTCGGCAGCAACCCAGATGTCATCTCTGACGCCGTCGAGGAAGAAATCTAAACAGAGTAACTTTACACAAGAGAGGAGGACCTAGCAATGTCTTTCGTCACCGGTTTGATGCTCATCGACGCGCCAGCGTCGGCCTTGAACAACCTGGGAAACATCCCCGGCGCACGCACCGACAACACAGTGGGTGTCAAAGTCATCCGCGCCAGGGACGGGCTTTATCCCTACGTTTCGGCTCAGGCCTTTCGCTACTGGCTGCGCACCACCCTGGAAAATGCTGGCCTGGGGTGGCAGGCAGCCCCTATCTTCCGAGAGAAAAAAGTGGCCTACACCGACGCCAACCCCATCGAGTGGTGGGACGACGATCTGTTCGGCTATATGCGCGCCCCGTCGAAGAAAACCGATGCGGTGGAGGCGCGAGAGGCGGACGAATCTCGCGCCCAGGAAACACCAACAGCCGACACCGTCACCCGGGTGTCTCCCTTTCGGGTGAGCACCCTGGTCTCCATCGCCCCGGTCAATCTGACCGAGGACTTCGGCGTAATGTCACGGCACGAGGGAGACCCGGTCCCCCATGAGCACCAATTCTACCGCACCACGCTGAAGGGCCTCTTTTCGCTGGACCTGCACGCTGCGGGAACCTTCTCCTATCGCCAGAAGACCGGCTTCCGCAACCTGGATGACGTGCGCATCGAACAGGCGAAGGAGAAAGGCCTGGAGTCTTTGGAGAACGACAAGTCTTACCGTCTACCGCTCGAGGAGCGCGTGCGGCGCGTCGGCGCCCTGTTCGAGGGGCTGGCCCAACTCGAAGGCGGCGCAAAGCAGACGCTGCACTACACCGACGTGGCCCCCTCACTGGTTATCCTGGCCGTGACCAAAGGGGGCAACCACATTTTCGGGCACGTCGTCGGGGCTACCGGGCGGGGCCTACCCACGCTCAAGTTGGACGCGCTGGCCGAGGCATTGACAGTGTTCGAGGACGACATCCTTTCGGACGTGTACGTCGGCTGGGTGAAAGGATACCTGGACGACGAACGGGCCAGGTTCGAGACCGCTTTGAGTGACGGCGGCCCACTGACAGCCTTCGCCGAAAAGATGAAAATCAGCCACCCCCGCGAAGCATTTCGAGCCCTCGTGGCCGACCTGCAAAAACCGGAAAACGAGGGTTGGTTGGATTGATCGTCGCCCCGCAGCCCACGAACCCCCATTCGCGGGCACGATGGGATGGAAATTCCATCGTTGCGACTGGTAAGGAGGCAACCATGCGCGTCCTCAAAATCGTGGCCGAAGGGATAACCACTTCCTTTCGCTACCCACACTTTATGCAACAAATCCATCCCAGTTACCATATGCCCCCACCGGCGACCATCTACGGACACATTTGCAGCGCGTTGGGGGAATGGGTGGACCCGACAGGAGTCGAGTTTGCCTACCACTTCACCCATCAGGGAGAAACGACCGACGTCGAGCACATCATCCTGCTGAAAAGGGCTACCGGCAAGCTGCCCGGCACCAAAATTCCCAAAGTGCTGGAAGGTAACGTCAACCCCTTCGAACGCAATCTGCTCTTTCGGCCCAGGTTGACCCTGTATATCAACCGGCCTGAGTGGGAATCGGCCTTCCGTAGCCCTCACTACGCCGTGGTGTTGGGGCGTTCACAAGACATGTTTACCTACACCCACGTGAGTGTGGTAGAGCTGGAGCAAGCCGGTAGAGCCTACTTTGAGCACACCCTGGCTCCCTACGAAATGGCACTCCAGGTGATGCAAGGCATCGTCACCCTGATGCCCCGGTATCTGGACTATGCCCGTGGTCGCCAGCCTACCTTCGCTCGCTACACGATCCTCCGAGATCGAGTGCTTCTGGAAGCAGGGGGCCCCTACTGGGTAGACCCCACGTCTCCAGAAGTTAAAGGGGCGTATCAGGGCCTGGCCTTTCTCCGCTTCACAGGAGACGATGATGGAAGCATCTGCGTGGCCTGACTGGCTGGATCACGTTTGGGCCAAAAGTCCTGAACAGGGCGAGGGAGGGCAGGCTGAAAGTCTGGCGCAACACACGTGGTATGTATTGCAACGCTTGCGCGAATTCATTCAACTGCGCCCCAATCTGCCAGATCAACTTGGCGTCCCTCGCCTGTGGCACGTGCTGTTTTGGGCCGCCTTCTTGCACGACTTCGGCAAGGCGGCTGAGGGCTTTCAAGCCTGGCTGAGAGGTGGCCCGCGCTGGCCTCACCGCCACGAAGTCTTTTCGTTGGCCTTTATAGACTGGCTCGGCGATGGGGTGAGCGAGGATGACCGTCAGTGGGTGGTTGCCGCCATCGCCTCACACCACAAGGAGGCCAGGGACATCCGGCGTCTGTATTCACCGCCCGATGATCCAGATGACGATCAGGTGGCCCGCTGTATGGCTGAGTTCGATGAAACTACGCTGCGCGGTCTGTGGCGTTGGCTGACCGAATGTGCGCCAGCCTGGGCCGCCGATCTGGGGTTTGCCAGTGCCGGGGTTACTGTTCCAGCATTTCTACCAGAGGACGAAGCAATCGCTCAGGTGCAACAGCTTGGGGCCGATCACGTCTACGCTCACCTCAAAGCCTATCGCCGTCTTGTGCGCACGCTCAACCGCAGCCAAGAGCGAGGACTGACCATTGGCACGCTGGCCTTGCGTGGTCACCTCCTCAATGCCGACCACAGCGCTTCAGCCCATGCCGGGGCGCTGCCTCGCCCTCACTTCGATGCCAATGCCATCCTAACCAGTCGAAATCTCACCTGGGACTGTCTCTTCCAGCACCAGCGGGACGTGGCCCAAATTGAAGGTTCGGCGTTGCTCACCGCGCCGACCGGCAGCGGCAAAACCGAGGCTGCGTTGCTGTGGGCGGCCCATCAGGCTTGAGCAGGGGGCGGCGCCCCTCGTCTCTTTTACACACTGCCCTACCAGGCCAGTATGAACGCGATGAAGTTGCGCCTGGGCGAAACTTTCGGCGACGAAGACGATAAATACGTGGGCCTGCAACATGGGCGGAGTCTGTTGGCGTTGTACCGCTTGCTGCTGGAGCGCGAATATGATCCCGGCCAGGCCATATACCAGGCGAAATGGGCCCGCAACCTGTCCAAGTTGAACTATCCGCCGGTGCGCGTCTTCAGTCCCTACCAGATGCTCAAGGGGATGTATCGCCTCAAAGGGTATGAGGCCCTGCTGACCGATTACCACGACGCCCTGTTCATCTTCGACGAAATACACGCCTACGAAGTCAAACGGCTGGCGCTCATCCTCAAAACCATCGAATATCTGGCCCAGAACTATCACGCTCGTTTCCTGGTGATGTCGGCCACCTTCCCTACCCTGATCAAAGGCTGGCTGAAGGATGCCCTGGGAACGCCAGCAGAAGTTGAAGCCGAGCCGTCGCTGTTCCTCGAATTCCGTCGCCATCATCTGCACTTGCTGGATGGCGAGTTGTTGTCTGAGGATAGCCTGCGCCGCATCGCAGACGATGCACTGGCGGGCAAATCGGTGCTGGTTGTGTGTAACACGGTCAATCGGGCGCAAGCAGCCTATCGTGAATTGAGTCATCGCCTGGGAAAAGTCGGCACTCCCATTGCCTTGTTGCATGGCCGATTTAACGTGAGAGACAGGTCAAACAAAGAGAAGCTGATCCGCGAGGCTACAGGCCAGGACGAGAGCAAACGTCATCCGGTTGTGCTGGTTGCGACCCAGGTGGTCGAAGTCAGCCTGGACATTGACCTGGATACCATCTACACCGATCCGGCTCCATTGGAGGCTCTGGTGCAGCGCTTCGGGCGAGTCAACCGGCGACGCAAGCAAGAAGAACTGGCACCAGTCCACGTCTTCCGCCTGCCGGACGATGGGCAGGGGATCTACGACGAATCGCTCGTAGCCGGGACCCTGTCCATTCTGGAAAGAGAGCAAGGCAAACCGATAGACGAAGGAGCCGTTGGCGATTGGTTAGACGAAATTTACACCGGGGATATCGCCACCCGCTGGCAACAAGAGTATGCCCAGGTCGCCAATGAATTCGAGGCCATCTGCGTCCGGTCACTTCGGGCCTTCGACGCCGATGAAGAATTGGAGGAAGCCTTTTACAAAGCGTTCGACGGGACAGAAGTTCTCCCGCTGTCGCTTCAAAACGAGTACGATACACTTCAAAAGGATGAACCCATCCGCGCTGCCGAATTGCTGGTGCCCATCTCTTATCGTAGACTGTGGCAAATCCGAAATGCAGGTCGAGTGACCAGCCCGCCAGCCACCTGGCCTCCCGTTGTAAACGTGCCCTACGACTCCAGACTTGGCCTGGATTTCAGGCTCGCGCCGGAATAGGGATTCCGGCGCTACGAGGAGGATACAAACGATGACCGACACCTTCACCATCCACCACCTGCGCTTCACCGCCGAGGTAGAAACCACCATCGTGATGGACACCTTCAAAGGCTCCGCCCTGCGCGGGGCGTGGCAATCGCACCTGCGCACCCTCTACTGCGCCCAGCGTGACGCCGCCGACGACCCCCTCCACCAGGCCATGTGTCCCGTCTGCTTCTTGCTCAGCCGCGAGACGGGGGGCGGCGACGACCGCCGACCCTACGCCTTCGTGCCCCCCCTCACCCGCCAAACCGAGTTTCAGCCGGGCGAACGCTTCACCTTTGGCATCAGCCTCTTTGGGGAGACGATTCAATTCTTGCCCTACCTGGTGCTGGCGGTGGGACAGATGGGCCAGGTCCAGGGATTGGGGAAGCGGATTCATCCGGCGGCGGGTGGCCGTGGGCATGGCGACTCAAGGCGCGACAGAAACCGGCCCCAACGCCTCCGCCGGGGGACCTTCCGCCTGGTGAGCATCGAAGAGGTGAACCCCCTCAGCGGTCAGCGACGCACCCTGCTGGAGGAAGGAGGCGGCATGGTGCAAATGC
>JAJRXB010000534.1 GCA_024276515.1 Chloroflexota bacterium | reverse complement strand
CGTCACCGAGGTGACGACGACGCGGGGCACGGTAGAGGTGCTGGATGGACGGATGGTCACGGTGAGTGTGGGCGACCTGCCCCAGGGCGGGCAGGAGACAATTCAAATCACAGCCCAGGCCGACCCGGCCCTGACCTACGGCACGCGCCTGCAAAACACGGCCACGCTGCTTTACGCCGAGAGCGCCGCCGACCAGGCCTGGACCACGCTGGTGGTGGGGAGCGCAGGAGAGGCGCCCGCTGCAACGCCAACCCCACCACCGGGCACGAGCGTCGTCCAAACGGCCACACCGTCGCCGACGGAGGCGGCCACCCCGCCCCCCGAAGAGACCCCGGCCACCCCGCCCCCAACACCCGTCGCCGGCCAAACCCCCAGCCCGCCCGACGATCTGCTGCCCGTCACCGGCCGGAGCGTCGCGGTGCTGCCCGTCGTTGGCTTCGTATTGGCACTTTTGGCAGCGGGCGTGCTCCGTCTGCGGAATACCTGGCAGCCGGGTGAACGAGATTGACCATCTCTCAAAACGAGCTATAATGTTTGGGCCGCACCTGTGTGCGGTCCAATTTTGTTTGTGAGGGACCTATGGTACACGAGACAAGATTAGAGAATGGGTTGCGCATTCTGACCGTCACCATGCCGCAGACGCGGGCGGTGAGCGTGAGTCTGTTCGTGGGGGTGGGATCGCGCTACGAGCCCAACGAGATAGGGGGCGCGTCTCATTTCATCGAGCACATGTTGTTTAAAGGGACGGAGCGGCGACCGACGGCACGCCACATCGCCGAAGCCATCGAAGGCATCGGCGGCTACAGCAACGCCTACACCGATCAGGAAAGCACCACCTATTGGACCAAAGTCGCCGCGCCGCACTTTGCCGAGGCCGCCGACGTGCTGACCGACATGCTTCGGCACTCCACCTTTGATCCGACCGAGATTGAAAAGGAACGACGGATCATCATCGAAGAGATCAATATGACGATGGACACGCCCGAGCAGTGGGCGGGCATCTTGCTGGGGCACGTGGTGTGGCCGGACCATCCACTGGGGCGCGACGTGGCCGGCACGCGCGAGACGGTCGCCAGCATCACCCGCGACCAACTGCTGGATCACATGGCCCGCCATTACCGGCCGGGGCGAACCGTGGTCTCGGTGGCGGGGAACGTTACCCACCAGGAAGTGGTAGACGCGATGGCAGAACGGCTGGCCGACTGGCCGGCCGCCCCGGTCAACGGCTACCTGCCCGCACCGGATGGGCCACCGACGCCGCGCTGGCTGGTGGAGGACCGCCCCACCGAGCAGGGACACCTGTGCCTGGCAGTCCCGGGCCTGTCCCGCTCGCACCCCGACCGCTTTACCCTGGGGTTGCTCAACGCGGTGCTGGGAGAGGGGATGAGTTCGCGGCTCTTCTTGGAAATCCGCGAAGCGCAAGGTCTGGCCTACGCTGTGGATTCGACGCTCAGCATGTTGGACGAGACCGGCCTGCTGGTCGTCTACGCCGGCGTGGACCCGGAGCGAGCACCGCAGGCCATCCGGGCCATCCTGTCCGAGTTGGACCGCTTGCGACAGGAGCCGGTGTCCGAAGCCGAGCTGAACAAAGCCCGCGAGTACGTGAAGGGGCGGATGGTGCTGGGCCTGGAAGACAGCGGTGCCGTGTCGGCCTGGTACGGGCGACAGGCCCTATTGCTCAACGAGATGCTCACCCCCGACGACGTGCTGGCTGCCTACGATGCGATCACCGCCGAAGACGTGCAGCGGGTGGCGCAAACCCTCTTCACCGGCGATCAGTTGTACCTGGCGGCCGTCGGCCCCTTTGGCGACGGGGCCGACCTGGGGACATCACTTAACCTGGAATGACCTGCGAAAAGGCCATCAGAGGGGTGTATTTCACTTTTGGGGCAAGATTTGAACCGCTGAGTTTCTGAATGCGCTGAAAGCACGGCCCTCCCGCAATAGAGGGAGCCAGACATTCAGCGAACTCAATTTCAATCAGCGTCTTCAGCGTTTCAAAACCCGTATTCACCCCCCAAACTGAAGCGCACCCCCGCGAAGGGGATTTGCAAGATTTACTATCTTCTGCTATGCTTTGGTAATCGGCGAGGAGATGCTTCCTTTACAAAACAGAGAGGCAGTAACTACTCAACCACTCTTGCGAAGGTTGCGAGTGGCCTTGACGACAGCACAACTTCCGATGGGAAGAGATGTTTTCGGCCCGAAATCCATCACGAAACCTTCGCAAGGATTCCGCAACCTGAGTAGTCACGAGAGGCATACAGTATGGTCAAGCTGTTGATGAGTTGGGACATTCAGCCGGGGCGCGAGAGCGAGTACTTTGAGTTCGTCGTGCGCGAATTTGCGCCGGGCATTATGCGGCTGGGAATTCAACCGACGGAAGCGTGGTACACCGTCTATGGTGGGGGCCCACAAATCCTCACCGGCGGCGTGGCCGAAGATTTGCAAACGATGCAACAGATCCTTGCCAGCGACGAGTGGGAGGAACTGCTCGAAGAACTTATGAGTTACGTGACCAACTTTCGTCAAAAGATTGTCGCAGCCACCAGCCGGTTTCAGCTTATGTAACAGGACTTACGCAGTTGAATGCTCGGAGGGGGTTTGTAACCCCCGGTTGGAGTGCAAAACGCCTCTTGGGGAACTAAAACGCAGGTTGCAAACCTGCTTCGAGCGTAACCAGCCGGGTTCAGCTTTATGTAAGCCTCGTAACACTTTGGTTTTCTGAGCAAGAGGAGATCATCAACGGATGAAGTAGCGGACGAGCGGATCACACGCTGGCGCGAGGAGAGACGTCCGCTCGTCCGTTACCTGTCCGCTGATGATCGTCTGCCACCAACCTCTCCTATCAAGAAACCAAAGTGATGCCATCAAAATAACGAAGCGGACTTCACCCCTGGCGAAGTCCGCTCGTTGCATTTTATCCAACAGTGGGGGCCGGTCTCAAACCTACCCCTCCTGCGAGCGAGATTTCTCGCTCTCACCTTTTGGGGACCTGGTCGTTTCGCCCTTGCCGTTGCCCGACGTGTGGCCCGACGACTTTCCCTTGCGACCGGACCCGCCGGAGATCTGGCGATTGTCGGTGACGTAAAAGCCCGATCCTTTGAAGATGACACCGACCGGGTGGAAGACCCGCCGTACCTGGCCCGCACATTCGGGGCAAATTTGAATCGGGTCGTCGGTCATCCGCTGGTGTCGCTCAAAGTGGAGACCACAGTTTGTGCATTCGTATTCGTAGATAGGCATCGGATTCAAGCCCCTTGCGCTTCGTATAACCTCAGATAACAGGGCAATATTTTACTCCACTCTTCGAGAATTGGCAACTGGACCACAATCTCAAAATTTCAAAAGCTGCTCGCAACCTTCGCAAGGGTGGCCGAGCGACCACTTCATCGAAATGCCTCACCTCTACTCGGGCACACCTTCGGACGCCCAGGCGTCCTGTTCCAGGCTGGCCCGCCCAATCTCTCCGGCGCGGCTGATAGCGAGCTTGACGCACATCGGACCGACGATCTGCACCACGAAGGTGGTGGCGGTGATCACGTTGATGACCAGGCTGCCCAGCGCTTTTCCCTCTTCACCATACGTGGAAAACCGGCTGGCCGAGGTCAGCGCCAGGCCGATAGCCACGCCCGCCTGAGAGAGCAGTCCCAATCCCAGGTTGTCCCTCACCGCTGGCTCCGCCCCGCCCAGCGTGCCGCCCACCCAGGCCCCTGCAAACTTGCCGAAGCTGCGCAGCGCCACGTAGGCGATCCCCATCAGCCCCATTGCGGGTAACAATTTAATCTGAAACCGGGCGCCCACCAGAGTGAAAAAGAGCACGTAGACGACCGGGCCGGCCTGCTCGATAGTGAAGCGAATGTGCAGGCTGTGCTCTGGATATCGATTCACAACCACTATGCCCAGGATCATGGTGGTCAGGATGAGCGAAAAGCCAAGTGCCTCAGAAAGCCCCACGCACAGAAACACGAAGCCAATGGAGATGGCCATGGCGTCGTGACGCTTCTTCATTCTGTGCATAATGAAGTCGAGCAGCAGGCCCACCGTCACGCCCAGCACAACCGAGCCACCGATTTCGATCAACGGCAGCCCCACGATGCGCAGCAGGGGAAGCGTTTCAGATTGGACGAACAAGGACTCCTCCATGGCTGCCGCAATGCTGTAAAGCACCAGCGCCAGTGCGTCGTCCATCCCAACCACGGCCAGCAGACTGGTGGTCAGCGGGCCTTTGGCGTCGTACTCGGCCAGCACGTCTACCGTGGCCGCCGGGGCAGTAGCCGACGACAGGGCGCCAAAGATGAGGGCGATGTGCCAGGACTGGGTGATGGCGTAAATGCCGGCCGTGACGAGGGCGAATGTGCCCAGGGCCTCGAACAGGAGGATGAAGGTGATGCTCCGTCCCAGCCGGCGTAGCTCGCTGAAGAGCAGGTGGCTGCCTATGTCAAAGCCGATGAGTCCCAGGGCGATCTCGCTGATGAACGTGAGCTCTTCGGTCAGTTCCAGGGGGACAACGTTGAGGAACGACGGACCCAGGACGACGCCGATGACGATGAAGCCGACCACCTGGGGGATGCCCAGTCGTTGAAACGCCTTGCTGCCCAGAAAGGCCACGGCGATGATCAGGCCGATGACGGCCAGGATGTTCGGTTCGTAATGGATGCCAAGCGCGTCGAGCATAGCCCGTCCTGTGCGGAAACGTCATGGCTTGTTTGCCCTGACCCATCGCATCGCCGCTGGGGGCCTCCCGGTTATAATACCAATGTAGTAACGACTTGAGTCGTTTTCAGGCTCATAATGCAAGCAATCAACGACTCAAGTCGTTACTACGAGCACTTTTAAAATCCCCTCCGAGACCGGTCAAACGACCACGACTTTGCTGCCGGTCTCAGCTTCAATCTCGGCGGCGAAGGCTTTCAGTTCTTCCATTGCGAAAGCGTTGGTCTCGCCGACCGGGTGGCCCAGCACCACCACGTCTACCTGCTCGTCGCGGGCTACGGCCTTGATTTCCTCGCGCACCTGCCCTGTCCGACAAACAGATTCGGCCGGCACCCCTTCGCTTTCGGCCTTTTCTTGTGCCATCGCCAGGATGAACTGGCCCATGTTCTGCAACTGGTTGCCCACGTCAACCACGATAGGGGCTGCGGTTTTGTCGAGGAAATGGGTGTCTATGACGTACAGAAAGATGAGCGAGTCACCTCGCTGGCGGGCCAGGGCGATGGCCTGTTCCTGAGCCCGATGGCTTGCCTCACCGCCCCGGGTAGCGCATAAAATTTTGCCCATAGATTATTTCCCCTCATTATTTGGCTGGCCCGTTAGTATCGAAGCCACAGCCACAGGCTGGCGACTATCAGGGTGACGAAGGTGATGGGAGCGCCCACCCGCAAAAAGTCCACGAACGTCATACGATACCCGGCCCGGTCGCAGAGGCCGGCGGCCACAATGTTCGGGGCTGAGCCCAGGTAGGTAGCATTGCCGCCGAAGTCGGCGCCGGCGATGAGGGCCCAGTAGAGCACCTGGCTCTGGGCGCCGGGGATGGTCCGGGTCAAAAAGTCGGCCACCGGCAAGGCGGCGATGGTGAACGGAATGTTGGCCACGATGGCCGAGGCGACGCCGGTGACCCAAACCATCAAGAGCAAGGCCAGGGTGAGGTTGTTGCCCGCCAGATGGCTGATGGCGGCTGCCACCATCTGGATCAATCCTACCTCTTCGATCCCTCCCACCAGGATGAACAGGGCCATAAAAAACACCAGGGTGGTCCAGTCCACTTCCTGCAACATGTGATCCACGTCGGGTTTTACCCAGATCAGGAGGAGGGTGGCACCAATCAGCGCGACGACGCTGGGCGGCATGCCGATCAGGTCTTCGGTGAAAAACAGGACAAGGGTGACGCTCATGAGGATGAGCGACCTGCGCAGCAGGGGAGGGTTGATGATGCGCGCTTCGGTCTCCAGCCGGGCCAGCAGGTCCGGCGATGGGCGAATCCGGGTGCCGAAGTACTCGTTTCGATACGCCAGGGTGATCAACCCAAATAATACCAGCATGGTCAAAAGAGCCAGCGGGGCCATGTTGGCCGCATACTGGGTGAAGCCCAAATTCAGGTGAGAGCCAACGATGGTGCTGGGGGGATCACCGATGAGCGTGGCCGCCCCGCCGATGTTCGAGGCAAGTATTTCGGGGATGACGAACGCAAAGGGGTGGATGCGCATCATCAGCGCGATTTGAATGCTGATGGGGACGATGAGCAAGACAGCGGTGACGTCGTTCAGAAAGGCCGAGATAATCCCGGTGAGACCGGTCAGCGCGATGGCCAACAGCCAAACGTTGCCGCGCGTTATTTTGTAAGCCTGAAAGGCCAGCCATTGAAAGACGCCGGTTTGTCCCATCACGGCCATAAAGATCATCATCCCCATGATGAGAAAGATCACGTTGAAGTCGATGAAGGCGATGGCGCGCTCAAAGGAGATGATCCAGAATTCGTCGTTAAAAGTGCCCAGGGCGTAGGTGATCCCCAGCACGGTGACAGCCCCCAGCAAGGCAGCCACCGTTTCGTGGATGACACGAAAGGAGATGAGCCCGAAAACTACCAGGAAGGTGACGGTAGCGATGAAAAAGGCCAGGTTGGGGCGACGTGCCAGGGTGACATTGCCCAGGTAAACCAACGTGTGGGGTGTTCCGTTGGCGTCGGTGCCCCGGCCGTAGGCGGGGGGAGAGATGGACAGCGACTTGTCGGTGAAGGTG
>JAJRXB010000533.1 GCA_024276515.1 Chloroflexota bacterium | reverse complement strand
TCGGGGTTGTCGCGCAGGAACTGTTTCACCTTCTCCCGGCCCTGCCCCAGCCGGGTCTCACCGTAGGAGTAGAACGACCCCCGCTTCTCCACGATGCCCTCCTCCACCGCGATGTCCAGCACGTCCCCCACTTTGGAGATGCCTTCGTTGTACATAATGTCGAACTCCGCCACCCGAAACGGCGGCGCCACCTTGTTCTTCTTCACCGTCACCTTCGTCCGGTTGCCGATGACCTCGCCCCCATCCTTGATGGCCTGCACCCGCCGCATATCCAGCCGCACCGAGGCGTAAAACCGCAGCGCCATCCCCCCCGACGTCGTCTCCGGGTTGCCAAACATCACCCCAATCTTGTGCCGCAACTGGTTGGTGAAGATGAAGGCCGCGTTGCTCTGTTTCACCGCCCCCGACAGCTTGCGCAACGCCTGGCTCATCAACCGCGCCTGCAAGCCAACGTGGGCGTCCCCCATCTCCCCCTCGATCTCCGCCCGCGGCACCAGCGCCGCCACCGAGTCGATGACGATCACGTCCACCGCCCCGCTGCGCACCAGCGCCTCGGCAATCTCCAACGCCTGCTCCCCCGTGTCCGGCTGCGAGATGTACAGCTCCTCCACGTCCACCCCGCAGCGGGCAGCGTAGACCGGGTCCAGCGCGTGCTCCACGTCGATGAAGGCGGCGATGCCCCCCATCTTCTGCGCCTCGGCGATGATGTGCTGGCACAGGGTGGTCTTGCCCGACGATTCCGGCCCGTAGATCTCCGTCACCCGGCCGCGGGGAATGCCACCCACCCCCAACGCGATGTCCAGGGAAAGGGAGCCGGTGGGGATGGCTTCCACCTGCAGGTGGGTGCTCTCCCCCAGCTTCATGATCGCCCCGTCGCCAAACCGCTTGCGCAGGTCGTTCAAAGCAATTTCCAGCGCTTTGTCTCGTCCGTTCAAATTTTTGTTCGCCATAACTCCGCCTCCGGTCTCTTTCAGTAGGGGCGAGGCATTCCGGCCCAAGCCTTGCGCTATGAGGACTCTCGTCCATTAACGGGGCCTGGCCTGGCAAACCCGATGTTGGGAATGCCTCGCCTCTACAGAGTATAGCACATCTGTTCTACTCTGTCAACCAGGTGGGTTTACATAATAAGACGATACGTTACGACATGACAGTGAGGTGACAGTCACTTTCAAAGTGACTGTCACCTCAGCACCTCAGCACCTCAGCACCTCAGCACAACGTTTCTATTCAAAATCCAGCTTTTTGTGGCGCATGGCCACGCTCTCGACCAGGCCCAGCGAGACGAGGAAGGTCCAGAGGGAGCTACCGCCGTAGCTGACGAAGGGGAGGGGGAGGCCGGTCACCGGCAGCAGGCCCAGGTTGACGCCGATGTTGACCGTCGTTTGCAAGAAGATGATGGCCGCCACCCCGATGCAAATCAGGCGGCCAAAGGGATCCTGGGACATCCCCGCCACCCGCAGAATCCGCCACAGGAGGACGATGAACAGGCCAGACAGGACCAACACCCCCAGCAGACCCAGTTCTTCGCCGATGACGGAGAAGATGAAGTCCGTGTGGCGGACGCGGAGGAAGTGGAGCTGGCTTTGCGTGCCGTTGCCAAAGCCTTTGCCCAGCCAGCCGCCGGAGCCAATACTGATGAGCGCCTGCTGGATGTTGTAATAGTCGTCGGGGTTGCCCTGCGGGTTGATGAAGAGAAGGATGCGCTGGCGCATATAATCCTGTAGTGTGAGCCAGACGATGGGACTGGCGAGCGCGCCAGCGAGGGTCAGCGCGCCCAAATGTGCCAGGCGCATGCCGGCCATCACCGTCATGGCCAGCCAGATGAAACCCAACGTGAGGGCCGTGCCCAGATCTGGTTGCAGATAGATGAGCGCCATAGGCAAAAGGACGTAGCCCAGCGAGAGGGCCAGGTAGCGGAGTCGATGCAACTCGCCATCGTGGTCGGCTAGCAGCTTGGCCAGGCCGATGATGATGATGACTTTGGCCAATTCCGAGGGCTGGACGGCGTTGGTCCCAATCCACCGCTGAGCGCCGTGGGTGATCTCGCCGATGGCAAACACGACGACGAGAAAAACGACGACCAGGACGTAAAGTGGCCGGTGCAGCGTTTCGTAAAAACGGTAATCGAAAGCGGCGACCAGCAACATAAGAATCAGGCCGGAGATGGCAAGCACTGCCTGGCGTTGCCAGAGGTTGGCCAGGTCTTGGGTGCCCCGGGTGGCGCTGCTGATCATCGCAATGCCGTAGACGATGAGCAATATGGCCGTGCCCATCAGCACCCAGTCGAAACTGCGCCAGAGTCGTCGTGCCACGGGGCATTACCTCCGGGCCCGGGCGCCGACCACGGGGATGTCAGCCGTCAGGCGGCTTTGGCGTTTGCTTTGGGTGAAGGTGACTTCCATACCGTCCACGTCAATCTCGACGTACTTGGAGATGACGGCGATCAACTCGTCTTTTAGCGTTTGCAAAAGCTGCGGCGACATGTTCACCCGGTCTTGCACCAGCACCAATTGCAAGCGATTCTTGGCAATTTCACGACTGGTTGGTTCCTGGCGGCCGAACAAGCGTTTGAGCAGATTCATAGGCAACTCCTGCGGGGTGAACCAGCAAATTCTGCAAGTTTACAAATCTGTCAGGTGCGCCGCACCAGCCGACTGAAGCGTCGCAACCAGGATGACGGGGCTTCCATCTCCATCAATGGAATATCCTGCCCCAGCAAGCGACCGGCGATGTTACGAAAGGCCTGACCGGCCTGCGAGTTGTTCTCCATCACGGCCGGCACTCCCCGGTTGGTGGCGACGATGATGCTCTCGTCGTCGGGGACGACCCCCAGCAGGTCAATGGCCAGCACCTCGATGACGTCCGTGGTGTCGAGCATATCGCCCCGCTGAATCATGTCGGGCCGCAGGCGGTTGATGATGAGCCGGGCCGGCCCCTTTTCGTCAGCCTCGATGAGCCCGATGATGCGGTCGGCGTCGCGGACCGCCGACACCTCCGGCGTGGTGATGATGAGCACCTGATCGGCCGGGGCGATGGCGTTTTTGAAACCCTGCTCGATGCCGGCCGGCGAGTCGATGAAAATAAAGTCGAAGTCCGGGCGAAGTTTCTCGCACACGTCAATCATATCCTGGGGACTGACGGCGCTTTTGTCGCGGCTCTGCGCGGCAGGGATCAGATAAAGGCCCGTCAGGCGTTTATCTTTGATCATCGCTTGCCTGGGGCGGCAGGCCCCTTCCACCACGTGGACCAGGTCGTAAACGATGCGGTTCTCCAACCCCATCACCACGTCTAGATTGCGCAGCCCGATGTCGGCGTCGATGGCGACCACCCGTTTGCCCTGCATCGCCAGGGCCGCGCTGATGTTGGCGGTGGCAGTGGTCTTGCCAACACCTCCTTTACCAGATGTGATGGTGATGATTATCGCGCTCATTTTACCCCCCACCGCTCGGCCACAATCTGATCATCCTGTACAAAGGCTATCTCCGGCACGACGTGCTGCCGTTTCTCGCTACCAGGTGAGCGGGCGATGTGCCGACCGATACGCAATTGGGTCGGGTTCAGCACCAGTGCGCAGACGAGGGCACCATCATCGCCGCCGGCGCCGGCGTGGACGGTGCCCCGCAGCCGGCCCCAAACCACCACGTCGCCGCCGGCGATGATTTCGGCGCCGGGGTTCACGTCGCCGATGACGACCACGTGCCCCGAATGGCGCACGGTTTGGCCGGAACGAAGTGTTCGGCGCATCACGATGGCGTTGGCCTCCTCCGGCGAGGCTTCCCCGTTCCTCTCGACGGTCGGACGGGCCGGCGGCGAGTTGTCCGCCGGATGGGCCGGGGCCAGCGCTGTCTCCAAACCCAGTGAGGTTGCCACCTGGCGCGTTTCGTCCGACTCGGCGAGTACTGCCCACAGGCTCATCTGGTGTCGTTGGAGCAGATTGCCAATGTTCTCCAACTGGTGCCGGGTGAGCTGGCGGGGGCCAACGCGCAATGCCACCCGCCCCCCTTTGAAAAACGAGGCGGTCTGTTCGAGCCGGCCGGCCAATTCGGCCAGCAACCCGGCCCAGTCTCCTGAACCTATGTTAATGATCAGGCCGTCACTGGTGCCTTTGATGTTAATGCGCGTCTGACTCATCTCCCTGCTTGAAATTCTACCATGTACCGATAGCCGACCTCGGCGTCGAGGACCAGAGACTGAGCGTTGGGATACTCGGCCAACTGGAGTCGCCAGTTTCGCGTGCGGACGGGGTCGATGGCGTTGAAGTCGAATTGACCGGTGGGACCGCTGGCTATCTGGGCGACGAGTTCCTCGCCGGCCGGATCTTCCATCTGGGCAATGACGTTGATGGTGACGCCGGGGACGGGCTGCCCATCGTCGCTGAGCACGTATCCGGTGACGGCAGCGCCCCCGCCGCCCCAGGTGTCGGCGCCCAGCAGCCTGGTGGTGAAGGGGGTGTCGGCAGGGGGTGGTTCCGCGACGGTGGGTGCCGGCTCGTCTGTTCCCCGGCGGGTATCTGCAGACTCTTCTTGCGGCTCCAGGCCAAAGTAATAGCGCAGGATCTCGCCGGCGATGGGCAGGGCAGTTTTGGAGCCCTCGCCTCCGCCGTAGACGAAGACGACGATGGCGATTTCCGGGTCGCGGGCCGGGGCGTAGGCGGTGAACCAGGCGTGGCTGGTGCGCACGCGGCCGTCCCGATCCAGGCAGGATGGGTAGTTGTCGCAAAACTCGGCGGTGCCGGTTTTGCCGGCGACTGGGATGCCCGGCACGTCCAGGTCTTTTCCCGTGCCCCAGGCGACGACGGCCTCCAGTCCCAACTGAACCTGCGCCAGATTCTCCGGGTCGATGGCGTCGAGCAAATCTCGAATGAGCTCAGGCTGGCGCGTTTCGACCACGTTGCCCTCGGCGTCGAGCACTTCTTGCACCACGTAGGGCCGGTAGAGCAGCCCGCCGTTGGCGATGGCGGCGGTGGCGTTGAGAATCTGCAAGGGGGTAGTCAGCACAAAGCCCTGTCCGATGCCCATATTGTACGTGTCGCCTGTCACCCACGTCTCGGCGTAGTTGAGCCGTTTCCACTTGGGCGTCGGCACCAGCCCGGCGGCCTCGCCCGGCAGGTCGATCCCGGTGGGACTGCCCAGGCCGAACAACTCCGAGTAATAAACCAATCGTTCCAGCCCCAGCCCTTTGAAGCCGCTGGGCTCGTAGCCGCCGGCAATCTGGTAAAAGTACACGTCGCACGATTCGGCGATGCCCCGGATGAAGTTCACGCGCCCGTGACCCTCGCGGAGCCAGCAATAAAAGGGTTGTGCCAGTTCCGGGTCGTCGGGAAAGTATTTGTTGGGCAGCCAGAGGACGCCCTCGTCTACGATGATGGTGTCGGGGGTGACCACGCCCTCCTGCAGCGCGCCGGCCGCCGGAATGATTTTGTAGGTGGAGCCGGGCGGATAAAGTCCGGCGATGGCATGGTCGACCAGCGGGCGGCGCTTGTCGCGGCTGAGGGCGAGGTAATCTCTGGCCGAGATGCCACTGGCAAACAGGTTGTTGTCGTAGGTGGGCAGCGACACCATAGCCAAAATCTGGCCGTTGCGCGGGTCCATGGCGATGACCACGCCGCTCCGCCGGGGAGTATCCCGAATCCCCCGCGCCAGCGCGTCGGTGGCGGCCTGTTGCAGGTCCAGGTCCAGGGTGAGCTTAAGGCTGTGACCGGGTTGGGCCGGGATGGGGTCGCCCACGGTGCGCACTTTGCGCCCGCTGACGTCCACCTCGATGGTTTCCAGGCCCTTGGTGCCGTGCAAAGTGTCTTCGTATTCCAGCTCAAGGCCGGTCAGTCCCACCCGATCGTTGGGAGCATAACCTCTGGCTTCGTATTCGTCGAGCAGGGCTTCGGGGATTGGGCCGGTGTAGCCCAAAACCTGAGCGGTGAGGTCGCCGGTCAAATAATCGCGCACCGGGGCTGCCTCTACCAGCACGCCGGGCAGGTGCAAGCTCTCTTCTTCCAATCGGGCGATGATGGTCGGGTCTACGTTCTTCTTGATGGTGACGGCGCGGTAGGGGGCGACGAGGCTGACCGCGTCTACGATGTCGCGGATGCCCTTGGGGGTGGGTGCGCCCGGTCCACCCAGACCGTCCCCGGCCTGACGCTCCCACGGCGCGCCGTTGCGGCTGGGCTGGAAGGGCCCCGGTTTCCGCAGGGCCATGGCATCTCCCGGCCCCCGGGTGGTGGTGATGGGCATGTTCAGCAACTCCGACAGACGGGCAAAGACTCGGGCGCGGGCGGTCTCGTCGGCAGGCAGGAAGGCAGGGATGATGGTGACGTTGAAGATTGGCCGGTTGCGGACCAGTTGGATTCCATTTCGGTCGTACATGACGCCTCGTGGGGCGTTGAGGGTGACGGTGCGGAAGCGGTTTTGGTCGGCCAGCAGGCGAAATTCCTCGCCCTGGGTGGTCTGCAGACGCCAGGTCTGGAAGGCCAGGAAGAGGAACGCCAGCACCACCAAGCCTCGAAAGATGACGAGCCGCAGTTTAACCTGGTAATCGGTCATAGGTCAGGAACCCCTGTGGGGTAGGTCAGTAGTAACCCCGGTGGGGTTTGGAGGGCATTATACCTTAGTTTTGGGGAGGGGGCAACACGATTACCCCAGTCGGGTTTGCATCAGGCGACGCACTTCGGCCTC
>JAJRXB010000532.1 GCA_024276515.1 Chloroflexota bacterium | reverse complement strand
TTCACCTTCGCTATGGCCGGTCTCTGACCTCGCTATGGCCGGTCTCTGACCTCGCTGTGGCCGGTCTCTGACCGAGCCACCCCTCGCTATGGCCGGTCTCTGACCGAGCCACCGAGCGGAGTCGTTTGCAGACGAACACATTGAGGAGGAAGTCACCAATGGAACCCTATGACACCTTTCGAGCATTCTACAAGGAGCAATCAGCTCCCCACGCCCGGCAGCACCACCCGGACGTAGGGCAGAGCGCCGACGTCGGGCCGAGTGATCCCTCCGCGCCCACCCCGGTCACTCAGCCCCCGCGCCGCACCAGCCAGGCCGAGCGGGCAGCCATACACCCCGACCGCCACGACCTGGAATGGCACTACTGCCGCGGCCCCTGGGTCGGTTGACAGGGTGACCATCTGATGCTATGCTTGGTTCAAAATAGGAGGGTGAACTGGGTGACGGTCCCTCGGCGACAACCTGCGACCGTCACCCAGACAATCGGACGCTCCCAATCCCCAATTCCCAATTCCCAATCTCTCATTCAGAAAGGAGCTTCCGATGACTACGATTCACCTTTACGACACCACCCTGCGTGACGGTACTCAGCGCGAGGGGATCTCCCTCTCCATAGACGACAAGCTGAAGATCGCCCGCAAGCTCGACGAGTTCGGCATCCATTACATCGAGGGGGGCTGGCCCGGTTCCAACCCCAAAGACGCCGAGTTCTTCCGCCGGGTGCGAGCGCAGGGGCTGACGCAGGCCAAAGTGGCGGCCTTCGGCAGCACGCGCAAAAAGGACACCCGTGCCGAGGAAGACGCCAACCTCAAGGCGCTGCTCGAAACCGAAACGCCGGTCGTCACCCTGGTCGGCAAAAGCTGGGACCTGCACGTGACCGAGGTGCTGGAGACCGGCCTGGACGAAAACCTGGCGATGATCGGCGAAAGCGTGGCCTATATGAAGTCGCGCGACAAAGAAGTGGTCTACGACGCCGAACACTTCTTCGACGGCTACAAAGCCAACCCCGACTACGCCCTGGCCACTCTGCGCGCAGCGGCGACCCACGGCGCCGACGCGCTGGTGCTGTGCGACACCAACGGCGGCGCGCTGCCCTGGGAGGTCGAGGAGATTGTCAGAGCCGTGGCGGCCGAGTTCGACACGCCGCTGGGCATCCACACCCACGAAGATGGGGGCTGTGCCGTCGCCAACTCGCTGGTGGCGGTTCGGGCCGGCGCCGTCCACGTGCAGGGGACCATCAACGGCTACGGCGAGCGGGTGGCCAACGCCAACCTGTGCACCCTCATCCCCGACCTGCAACTGAAAATGGGGATGTCCTGCGTCCCGCCCGAAAACCTGGCCCGCCTGACGGAACTCTCCCGCTTCGTGGCCGAAGTCGCCAACCTCTCCCACGACGACCACCTGCCCTACGTGGGGGCCAGCGCCTTTGCCCACAAGGGGGGCATTCACGTGTCTGCCGTGCTGAAAAACGAGGCCACCTACCAGCACGTGGACCCGGCCCTGGTCGGCAACCGGCGGCGCACCGT
>JAJRXB010000531.1 GCA_024276515.1 Chloroflexota bacterium | reverse complement strand
GCATTGCCACGCGAACCACAACCAGCCCACAAAGCACGGCCGCGGCGCCTCGATGGTGTCCGCGGCCGGTTTTGGTTTACGGGTGGTGGGGTTGGAACGGTTCTCGGCCGGCCGGTGGCGGCCCGAAGTCCGCAGGGCTCTGCCCAGGAACCTGCGGGAGGGGGTATTGTGAAAGGGCTTAGTCATATAATCATCAGCGTCCCGTTCCGCCCACGGATTCAGGAAGGATAATTTGCCTGTCCCTAAAGCCTAAAGCACTTTAAGCTACGGTCGTCCCCGAGCGTTGGACCGGGGGGGGTGGGTTCTCGGCGGCGGTGCGTCGGCTTCGCCGACACACTTACCAGCGCTCGCAGTTCTTTCGGCCGGCTTTGATCGAAGGACCGCATTTGAGCGGCGAGACACCGTGTCCAACGTTGCCACTGGTGTCTAGCTTGTAGTCTGCTAGCTGAACCTCGGCGCCGCAGCTCGGGCCGCAGTCGCCGGACTTGCACTTCAACCCAACCCCCGCACCGCCGCAGGAGTATCCCGCCTCCGCAAAGCCGCTCTTACCATCCCGCTCAGGCCCGCCCGAGCCAACCGTCCCTTCGATTCCGAAACCGACTCCGATCTCCCCACAAGCCGAGCAGATCCCTCCGCTACAGCAGACCTGTAGGCCGCCGCCGAGGCCTATATAGGCGTTGAAGCCGATGCACCACAGCCCTGTCGGGTCGCGGCCGTTGACCGGGTCGGCGCCGGCGTACTGGGTCAGGTTGAACTGCCCGCCACCGTACAGGGCCGGGTCGTGGGTGGTCCAGTGGCCCGAGAGGGTGTCCAGGTCGCGGTGCCAGAAGCGCACCAACTGGGTGTCTGGGTCGTAGAGTCCGCCCGCCAGGCCGAAGGGCAGCAAGAAGCCTGGGTTGCTGTCGGTGAGCAAGCGGCCCCAGGCGTCGAATTCGCGGTGCAGGACTACGGCACCGGTGGCGTCGGCGACGACCTTCGGGGTGCCCACCGGGTCGCAGCCGATGTAGAAGCGCTCGGCACCCCGGTCTAGGGCATAGAGCACTCCGTCTTCGTCGTAGTAGTAGACGTGGAGTACCCCGTTCTCGGCGCGCAGGGCGGTGACCTGGTAGGGCACGTCCGGGTTGCCGTAGAGGTAGGTGCGGGTGCCGGCGGCGCTGGTGCGCGCCACCCGGCGGCCCATGCCGTCGTAGGCGTACTGGATCACGCTGGCGTCGGCCAGGGTCGCGGCGAGCAGCTCGCCCACCGCGCTGTAGGTGAACTGGAGGTCGCCGCGCTGAGTCAGATGGCCGTCGAGGTCGTAGGCGTAGGCCGTGGTCCCGACGGCAGTGACGGCGTCGTCTCTGCTGAAGGTGGCAGCGACTCCGCTGGCCAGGGTGCGGTTGCCGTTGGCATCGTAGCCGTAGGTCTCCGGCTGGGTCTGGTCGAGGACCACTTCAGACAGACGGCCGTTGGCATCGTAGGAGTATGCGTAGGTGTGGGCCCCATCGGTCGTCTCGTCTTTCTGGACGATCAAACCGCCGGCATCTCGGGTCACATCGTAGGCGTAGACGGTGGTGCCGTTGACCACCACCGCGCTGCTGTCGATCCGTCCCGCGCTGTCGTAGGTGAGGGTACGGGTGAAACCCGCATCGCCGATGCTGCTCACCTGCCCGGCCGGGCCGCTGCGGTTCCAGGTGAAGTCGCCGACCCCGGTGAGGGCGAGCGCGTCGTTCCAGGTGAGCGCCAGGTTCACGCTGTCGCTGCCACTCTCCAGAAGGATGGCGTCTGGGTAGGCCAGGGTGCTGTAGGTGAATCCGAAGTGGCCGTCGGCCACTCCGCCGTAGGTGATGTCCGTCAGTAGACCCCCGTCGTAGGCGTAGGCGGTGGTCTGGGGCGTGCTGGCCCCCACCGGCGCGTGGGTCATGCTGGCGAGCCGGCCGTTGCTGTTTGGTGCGTAGGTCAGGGTGGTGGTCGCGCTGGGGTACACCGACGAGACCTGGAACCCGCTGGCAGGGTCGTAGCCATTGGTGACCGTGGCGCCGCTGGGTAGGGTAAACACGGTCAGGTCGCCGTCACGGTTGTAGGTCTTCTCAAACAGCCCCAGGTCCGGCGGGTCGTAACCGGTCAGCAGCCCGCCGGCGCTGTAGGTCAGTTGATGGGCGTCGCTGCTCGGCATGGTGACCGCCGTGCGCCGGCCGTCGGCGTTGTACCCGATCCCATAAACGGTGCCGGCCGGCTCCGTGAGCTCGGTCATGCGGTTGGCGGCGTCGTAAGCATACTGCTCCGCGTTGCCCAGCGGGTCGGTGACCGAGTCCACCTGGTCGAACTCATCGTAGGTGTAGTCGATCTGGGAGGTGCCCTGGGCGACCCGGGTCAGCAACCCGAAGGTGTTGTAGGTGTAGACCAGCGGGTCGATGCCGGGCGCCGGCTGCACCTCCACCACCCGGCCCAGGTCATCGGTGACGCTGGTGGTCACGGTGCCGTCCGGCTCGGTGGTGGTCAGGGTGCGGGTGGCGACGTCGAAGTGGTAGTCCGTCACCCGCCCGTCCACCGTCATCTGGGTGTCCAGCGCCGTCAGCACGGTCGCGTCGGTGGGGTCGTAGGTCGCCGTGACGGTCTGGGTGGTCACCGAACTCAGCCCCGAGGGGGCGGTCACGGTGCTCGAGGTCACGACCGGGGCCAGCATGCCGAAGCGAGGGTCGGGGCCGAACTGCTGGGTGATCACGGTGCCGTCCGAGTAGGTGACGGTCTGGAGGGCATCGGTGCCGCTCACCGTCTCCATCCAACTGCCGTCGGGGTAGGTGACCCGTGACGAGCGGCTTTCGTCCGGGAGCTGGGTCATGGTGTACTCCGTCACCCGCCCCTCCGCTGTTGTCTTCGCGACGGTGTACCCGTCGTCGGTCTCGGTGCGGGAGAACGCCTGGAAGCCGCCGTCCGGGCCCGTGTCTCGGGTCAACCGGCCCAGGCTGTCGTACTCGAACAGGGACTCTGCCCCGGATGGGGTGGCAAAGGTGGCCAGCAGGCCGTCCGGGCCGTAGGTCATGGCGGTGGTTTCCCCCGCCTGGTTGGTGATGCCTGCCAGATAGCCGTTGAGGTCGTAGGCCAGTTCGGTGCGCTGCCCCGTGGGGGCAATGATCGCAGTGGCTACCCCCGCCGCGTCGCGCTCGATCACTGTCACGTTGCCGTCGCCGTCGGTGAGCGCCACCAGCCGCTTCTCGCCGTCATAGGTCATCTCGTAGAGGATCGCTCCGGTGACGGCGTTCAGGGTCTGAAGGTGGCGGCCGTTGTAATCGAACACATAGAGTTCGCCGCCGTCTTCCGAGGGGACCACCAGATCATCCTGCTGAAGTACTTGCACCCGCCGCGGCCCGACTTGTATGATACTACTTCCAGCATATTGGTTCCCATACTGGTCTCCAGCAGAACTGAACCCAGTGTAAGAATACGAAGACACATAGAGAGTGCTGCCATCCCCGCCGACGGTCAGGTCAAAAAGATAGGGCAAGGGGGCCAACCGGGCGATCTCGCCGCCGGTCGGGACGCCAACGGCGGCTCCGTTCCCTGCGACCGTGGTGATGATTCCGTTTGGCTGCAACCTCCGGATGCGGTTGTTTCCGGTATCCGCGATGTAGAGGGTGCCGTCGTCCGCCAGACTGAGTGCCCGGGGGGCAGATAGGAGCGCCTCGGTGCCGGGGCCCCCGTCTCCGCTGAACCCCGAAGTAAAGCCCGTTGTGGCCTCAGGGGTCATGCCGGCCACCGTGGAGATGAGGCCGTCCGGGGTGACCTTGCGCACCGTGTTCACAGTGGTGAGGTAGAAACTGCCGTCCGCAGCCACCGCCAGGCCGCCCACGTTTGGCAGGACAGCTTCTGTCGCAGGCCCCCCGTCCCCCCAGTAAGGAGCTGCGCCGCCTGTTCGGCAGATCCCCGCGACCGTGGAGATCAGCCCATCGGTGCCGACCCGGCGAATGCAAGCGTAGTTGCGCAGCACCAGGTACAGGGAACCGTCCACGCCAACATCCAGCTGGGAAACGTCCCTCCCCAGCGATCCGTCCCCCAGGGTGGCTCCCAGGGCGGGCACCCCGTCGGGGAAGCTGCTCGTATCGGTACCTCCCCCCGCAACCGTGGTGATGATCCCCTCGGGGTCGATCTTTCTGACCCGTCGCGTGCCCGCGATCCGGCCCCCGTCGTAGAAGAAGAGCGAACCATCCGGCCCGAAGGCCATGGAGCCAGGATCGTCCAGCTGAGCCTCGGTGGCCGGCCCACCATCTCCGGAATATCCCCGGTAGCCCGGGCGGCCCGCCACCAGGTGGATCATGCCCTGGCCGTCGATCCGAAAAATGACGTGCCCCCTGTTTTGGGAATAATAGGTCCCACTCGCGGAGGACACGTACAACTCCCCACTGGGAGAGATCGCGAGGTTGAGGTGGTGCAGAGGAAAATCAACCTCCGCAGCGGGTCCCTCCGTGACGGCGTGGTTTCCGCGTCTGCTGAGGTACAGGATGGTGCCGTAGAGTTCGGACAACGCCAGCTTGTCCCCGTTCCCCAGGTGGAGCACCCTTGCACCGGCATCCCAGAAGTGGTGGCGGTCCAGACTCCAGCCGGGAGCAATGCCTACTTCCTCCGGTAGGCCCCCGAGAACCGCTCCCTGCTGAACGCACAGGAGTATGTTTCGGCCCATTTGAACGGAGGTGATCCCGGAATTCGGGCCCCCGCCCAGTCGATTGAATGCATTGGCAAACTCGTCCTGGACCGAGTAGTAGATGCCGGGGTAGGTGCTGCAGACCTGGTAGATGACCGGTGTCAGGCCCGGCACGGCCCTGCCATAGGCATCCAGCCCGTCCCAGGTGAAGCGGTACTCGAGGTTGTTCTGAGCCGTAAATATTTCGCGAAATGATCTGCCGGCGACCGCGATCTCCAGGTCGACCCGCTCCAGGCTGGCCGGCCAGGAGTCCCCGGTGATGGGAATGTCGAGAGTCCTGCTCTCGGTGAACCCGGGCACCCGGTCGCTGGAGTAGACCAGGGAGTACGAGGTGCCGACCACCGGAATTTGCTCGCCCAGCAACTGGCTCTGGCACGCGATGATGGAGCCCCCGGTCTTGCACGGCTTCTTGGGTTCAGGTTTCCTGGGGGGGCGTTCAGGCAACTCCGCATCCATCGGTGGGCCGTAGGGCCAGTTGTGGTCCCAGGGAGTGAAGTGGGGGATGGGTACCCGCCACAGAGAGAGGGGCTGGGACGCCGCTGCGGGATACAGCCCCGCCAGGCTCTGCTGCTCTTCCGGGGTCACGTCCAAGGCGGCCAGCGTAGCCGCATCGTCTTCGGCGCCGTCGCCATCGGTATCGAGAATTGCAGTCCCACCGCGGATCTCGAGGATCTCGATGACCCGCCCGTTCTCCGCCGCGATCCAGGCGCCCTGCTTGCGGTCGTAGTAGCCCGTCGGCACCGCCGAGCCCACCGGGAAACCGATGAAGTTCTCCACGTAGTGAACCAGGGGCTGGCTGAACACCAGCTCGGCCCCCTCGGGCACCTCGTCGGCGCTCAACTCCACGGCGTAGGTGTAGCCCGAGTACGGGGGCAGTGGCGCGGGCATGGCCTGGGGACCGTTCTCCCCCACGGTGTACTCGGTGGAACGGATGTGCAGGGACGTGACCGCTTGGGTGGTGCCGTCGGCGAGGACGATCTCGGCGGTGGTGGCCGGGGGGATGAGCAGGGTCGACTGACGCGTGCCGTCGGCGTCGCTGACCACGCTGCCCCGGGCGGTCTGGATCGCTGGCTCGTCCAGTGTGACCTCGGTAGCCGGGGCATCCAAGGCACTCAGGAGGACCACATCGGGCAGCCAGCGATAGTCCTCCCATGGCACGTCCACCTGGCGATGGGCCGTGAGGAAGCCGGTCTTCGCGTAGGTGACGGTGAGGTACCCACCGCCGTTGACGGCCAAATCGAACATCCCATCGCTGCGGCTGACGGTCTGGCCGAACTCGGTATGGTTCAAGACACGGATCCGCACCCCGCCGAGGGGAGTTCCATCCTGGGCCAGCACCTTCCCGCGTAGCACCGCAGCGCGCTTTTCCTCGATGGTGCCGGGCACCACCCCGGTCTGAATGGGGTCGGAACCTGTGTAGAGAAACGAAGTGGCCCGGACCAGGGGTGTGGATTCGGTTTTCGGTAACACGGAAGCCACTGTGTCCGGCGCGGGGGGGATGATCACCGTGCCGTTCTGAAACGTCACCGACAACCCGTCGGAGTGGCTGTTGCCCGCCCCGTCGTAGGCGGTGGCGGAAAGGGCGTGGAACCCGTCGCCGTAGGGTGTTGTGTCCAGGGATGCCTCGTAGGGTGCCGCCGTATCGGTGGAGAGCACCGCGCCGTCGACCGAGAACTCCACCCGGTCCACGCCCGTGTCGTCCGCCGCAGTGGCGGTCAAAGAGACCGTAGCGCTGAGTGTCGCACCCGTGACGGGTGCGGTGAGGGTCACCGTTGGGGCGGTGGTGTCGGAGGCGCCGCTCTGGGCCGTGATCTGCGCCTGGGCGGTATCCGTGGCGTCGTCATCGTCGGTGACGGTGAGAAGCACGGTATAGGTGCCCGCGGCCGTGAAGGTGTGGCTCGGGGTGGGGCCCGTGTCCGTGGTGCCGTCGCCGAAATCCCACGCGTAGCTCGCGAGAGCGCCGTCGGTATCCGAAGATCCGGTGCCGTCGAAATCAACCGACAGCGGCGCCGTGCCGGTGGCGGGGGTGGCGGTGAACGCCGCCGTGGGGGGGTGGTTTCCGGCCGAGGTCACCACGATGTTCTGCCTGGCCACCTCGGAATCGCCGCCATCGTCGGTGACGGTGAGGGTGACGGGGTAGGTGCCGGCGTCGGCAAAGGTGTGGTCGATCGTCACTCCGGCGCCTGTGACGCTTCCGTCCCCGAAGTCCCACTGGTAGCCGGTGAGGGTCCCGTCGGTGTCATGGGACGCCGAGGCGTCGAAGCTGACGTCGAGGGGCGCCGGTCCGGTGCCCGGGGTTGCCGTGAAGTCGGGGATGGGCGGCGCGTTGGATCCCGGATCGGTTACGATGATTTCGTGCTGGACGGTATCCGTGGCCCCGTCGTCGTCGGTGACGGTGAGAAGCACGATATAGGTGTCCGCGGCCGCGAAGGTGTGGCTCGGGTTCGCCCCGGCGCCGGTCTCGCCGTCGCCGAAATTCCAGGCATAGGCTGCGATGGTGCCGTCAGTGTCGGACGACCCGCCGGCGTCGAAGTCAACGTCGAGCGGGGCTTCTCCAGTGGTCACGTTGGATGTGAACGCGGCCGTGGGGGCCACGTTCTTGCTAGAGCTGTCGCCGCCCCCACTCCCCCCGCCACCGCATCCGGCGAGAAAGAAAATGGTCAGAAACGCCAGGGACGTCGATGCCGTGCGCCCGATCTTCCCCCACGGGAACCCCATGTCGAATCTCCTTGAAAGAAGCCTACATCATCGGCGTGGTCGAAAGGACCCCGGTGCGTGCCGATCGAAGCACGGCCGGGCCCGAGAAAACGGGGTTGGATCCGCAGAACCCGAACCGGCCGAGATTGCTGCTCCGCAAGGCCGGCAGAAGCGAGCAACCTCGCCGACAGATCCGAGCGAAGATTGGGGTGGGGCTTTTGCAAAACTGGGGCCTGTGGCATTCCACGTGTTCTGTGTGGAACCGGGCGCGGAAATGACCCAAAGTGGGAAAAGTTCTTCCACATTGAGGCAGCCCGAAGGATCTCGATTCGATCCGTTGTCGAAAAACACGGTGGAACGGCGGAGAGTTCTATTCCGGATCGAGTGAAGATTCGAAGGCGTGGGGAGACGATCGGGGTTGGCCGTGGATGGGGCCGGGGAGTCGTGTGTCTTACACCACCCAGGCGAGGGCCCGGGTGAAAAGGGCCATCACCGAGCCGGGCAGGGCGCCGACCACGAGGATCGACAGGATGAATCCGTAACCGAGGAGGCGACCGGTCGGGGTGAGGCTGACGGTGGCGTCGGGTTCGGCTTCGCCGGCTTCGGCTGGGCTGTAGGCCGCCTTCACGAGCTTCAGGGTAGTAGATGCCGATGGCGGTGTTCACGGCGCCGATGATCACCAGGGTGAGGTGCCCTTCCGCCAGGGCGGAGGTGAGCACAAAAAACTTGCCGGCGAACCCGACCGTGGGGGAGGCAAAGGGGACGTTGGTGCGTAGTTGCGAAAAAAGGTGGGACGGGCTAGGGTGTGGAGCATGCCGAGAAGCGCCCGAATCGATCTGCCTGGACTGTTGCAGCACGTGATCGTGCGCGGGGTGGCCCGCGAGGTGATCTTC
>JAJRXB010000530.1 GCA_024276515.1 Chloroflexota bacterium | reverse complement strand
GTGTCTATGCCCAGCACCAACGATTTTGGATTGGTGATTTTAGAGTTTGAATTGGTCATTCCGAAGTCAAATACTCACCCGCTGTGGCCGGTCTCTGACCGCGCCACAACCGGCCTCCAACCGAGCTACTGGGCACGGTCGGAGACCGGCCCAAGCGTGCGACAAGCGTGCAATGTGCTGTGGCCGGTCTCTTGACCGCGCCACAACCGGCCTCCAATCGGGCCACTGGGCACGGTCGGAGACCGGCCCAAGCGTGCGGCGTGCTGTGGCCCCGCTGCGGCCGGTCTCTTGACCGCGCCACACAACCGGACCGGCCCAAGCGTGCGATGTGCTGCGGCCGGTCTCTTGACCGCGCCACAACCGGCCTCCAACCGAGCTACTGGGCACGGTCGGAGACCGGCCCAAGCGTGCGACAAGCGTGCGATGTGCTGTGGCCGGTCTCTGACCGCGCCACAACCGGACGTGCGATGTGCTGTGGCCGGTCTCTTGACCGCGCCACAACCGGCCTCCGACCGGGCCCACCTCAACTTTCACCACGCCACCGCCGTCAACATCACATCCGACTCCCCCGGCGGATCCAGCAGCCAAAACGCAGCCGAGGAAAAACGCCAGTGTGTCACATCTCGCACCAACCCTTTACGCCGCGGATTGTCGTGCAAATAGTCCACCTTGGTCTGCCAAAACGCCTGTGACCAAATCGCCTCTGGGTGGCGACTCTGCTGCCAAAATTGCCTTGCCCGGTCCGTGCGCCGCGTGCCGCGCAACACATATCCAAAGGCTGTGGGCATTTTCTGCTCGCAGTAGTCGGCCAATCGTCGGCCGGTGTATTTGCGCATGTCCGCCAATGTTTGGCGCAGCCGCTGAACGTTGAAATCGGCGTCCGAAACAATCAGATGCAGATGAGTCGGCATAATGACGAAGGCATTGATTCGCAGGCCTTTTTCACGATGGCAGAAGTTGAGGCTCTCAGTGACGATCAGACAAGGTTCTTCACTGACGAAAACGGGCAGCCATTGTACGGCAGAAAAAGTCAGGTAATAGAGAGCAGCGTCTTCGTGAATGCGTAAGGCTTCCATTGGCACAGTTCCTTGTGTGGCACGGTCTGAGACCGGCCACAGCGGGTGGCGCGGTCAAGAGACCGGCCACAGCAGGTTGGAGGCCGGCCACAGCACCTCCCGCTTGGGCCGGTCTCAGACCGTGCCCAGTGGATCCCGTTGGAGACCAGCCACAGCGGGTTGGAGACCGGCCACAGCCTCTCGCTTGGGCCGGTCTCAGACCGTGCCCGTTGTGGCGGGACCGCGCCCAGTGGCGACCGGCCACAGCACCTCCCGCTTGGGCCGGTCTCAGACCGTGCCGTGCCATTGTGGCGCGGTCAAGAGACCGGCCACAGCGGATTGGAGACCGGCCATAGCCTCTCGCTTGGGCCGGTCTCAGACCGTGCCGTGCCATTGTGGCGCGGTCAAGAGACCGGCCACAGCAGTTGGAGACCAGGTTGTGGCTCGGTCGGGGACCGGCCACAGCGGGAGCGCGGCCCGCACACACCCCGGTTTACCCAAACATCTTCATATCCAGCTCTTCGTCCTTGTGACGCGCGTCGGCCAGTTCGCAGATGCGGCGCAGTTCTTTGTACATCGCCTCGTCTATAAGCGGTTCGGTCTCGGTCTCCAGGATTTCGATCACCCGTTCGTGGACACGCTCGCCAAAGCGTTTGCTCCCGGAGTTGGTCCAGTTCTCCCAGTTCTGCCGATCCAGCAGTTTGGGCCGCCAAATTTCGGTCTTGAATCGGGTGTAGGTGTGGTCGTGTTCGAGGAAGTGACCACCGGGGCCAACGGCTTCCATCACGTCCAGGGCCATTGTGTCATCGGAGACGGGGATGCCGCGCAGGATGCGTTTCACCATGTCGATGATCTCGTCGGAGGCGACCAGCATTTCCATAGAGCTGGTCAACCCCTGCTCGAGGTACCCCACGTCGTGGATCATGTTGCCGCCGATGAGAGCAGCAGTGGCAATGTTGATGGTCGCTTCCATCGCCGCCTGTTCGTCGAAGATCTTGGCGTCAGAGCAGCCAGCCGTTTCGTACATGGGCACGCCCAGCCATTTGGTGATGTCGGTATAAGCGGCACTGAGCAGAGCCATCTCCGGCGCACCATAGGCATAAACGGTGGTCGCCATGTCCATATTCGACATCAAGCCACCGATGATGAGTTGTGCGCCCGGCTTGCGTAGCTGGCTAAGGACGATGCCGAACAGACTCTCGGTGAGAGCCTGCACCAACGTGCCAGCCAGGGTGGCGGGCGACGTTGCCCCGGCCATTGGGCAGGGGGTGTAGACGAAGGGAATGTCGTTGTCGGAGGCGAAGATGAGCTTTTGCACCACCTCTTTGGAGTGACTCAACGGCGACACGGGCTCGATGTAGAGCGAGAAGGCAGGGCCTTTCTTCCACTCCTCCTTGCCGCCCAGCCGGATGTAGGCCATCTCAAGCTGGTCACGGACGCCTTCCAGGTCCACGGCGGTGATGTTGATGGGTTTGTTGGTCCCTTCCAGCATAGCCAGGTATTGCCAGCGGTCGTAGGTGCCCACGGCCGTGTCCTGAGTGATGCCCAACGACATGTGAAAGTCTATGTTGGGCAGCGCCTCGGCGATACGGGCTGCGTTCTTCACGTCCTGATAGGTGGTGCGTCGCCGCTCGCCGGTGTAGGGATCGATGGTATAGGGTGTGTCGGACCCGGCGCCGAAGTAAATCTGGTTCTTGTAGAGTTCCATGCGGTACTTGCGGTCGGGGCCAACCACGTCCACCTTGTGGGGCAATGTGGCCCGCGCCTTGTCAACCATCCAGGACGGCATCTTCACCAGGCTGCTGTCTTCGGTCGTGTCCTCGATGATGGCGCCGCCGGAGTAGGCAACTTCGACTCCTTCTTCGTCGTACACCCGGACGCCTGTTTCGTGCAACACCCGCAAGGCTGCAAAATAGATAGCCTCCACCTCGTCTTCGGTTAACACCTGGAACGTGGGCGTGGCATTCACCTGATAATCGGTCCTCTTTACTTGCATGGTCCAATCTCCTATTGTTTGTAGCCGGTGGCCGACGGCCAGGGGCCAGGGGGACTAAATATTACCTCCCTACTCTTTACTCCCTGCTACCCGCCACCTGCTACCGTATGAATTGGTCCTGTCTGATTTCGCCACCGGGAGGGATTACCACAAAGTCACTGTCGGCCTTGTCGAGCGCCGCGGCTACCTCGACCAGGCGACGCACGTAATCGTCGGAGCCGAGGATTTCTTCGTAACGCATGCCCCATCGCTCGCAGAAGCGGGCGACCTCTTGTGCCTGGGGACGGTACTTCTCCAGGTCGGACTGGCTGTGGACCACCAACACCAGGCGTTCGTAATGTTGGTATTGCTGGTCCATAATCCACTTGGCGTCGTCGGGGCCATATTTTTCCACGTATTCTTCGTATTCTTTGAGCGGGTGGCTGCCGGATTCCAACCAGCCTTTGCTCAGGTAGTATGTGCCCGGCACTGCCTCGAACTCCCGGATATAAGCCTGGCGAGAGCCCAACAAAATGGCAATGCAGTCGTCGGCGCGAGGGACCAGCAAGGTATGTTTGCCGGCCTTGATGCCGTTCAGTCCGTTGCCACACAGCCCATAGCCCAACACAATCAAGCTCGGCTCTTCAACGCTGTCAATCGCGTCTTGCAAAGTCCAGGTCATTTTGTTGGGCACGCGGTGCAGGCCGTAGTCCATAAAAGTAACTTGTTTGGCCAAACCTTCGGGCATCAGTCGCTCCAGCATATCCTGCAACACCTGGCAGGCGATAACGACGACGGGCAATTTTTCCGATGGCGACACGGTTGGTTACCTCCGAATCACAGGTTTGTAGCCCCAGCGGGCCAGGGGGGCAGACCGGTGTGTCTGCCCGCGGTGGGTGGGAGAACACGCGGGTTCGGCCCGACCGATCAGGCGGCCCCCACGAGGCGTTTCGCCAGTTCGGCGCCGGACGGGGCGTTGGAGCCATAGCCATCGGCGCCGATGCGCTCGGCGAACTCGGCGTCCACCGGAGCCCCACCGACCATGATCTTGACCTTGTCACGCAGGCCGGCTTCCTCGATGGCTTTGATAGTGTAGCCCATGGCGCGCATCGTGGTCGTCAGCAGCGCCGACATGCCCACGATGTCCGGCTGATATTCTTTGATGGCTTCGACGAATTTCTCCGGCTCGACGTTGAAGCCTAGGTCAATGAGTTCGAAGCCGGCCCCTTCGCACATCATGCCCACCAGGTTCTTGCAGATGTCGTGCAGGTCGCCCTTGACGGTGCCCATCACGATCTTGCCGATGAGCTTGGCACCGCTGGCGATCAGGTGCGGGCGCAGCACCTCCAGCCCGGCCTGCATAGACTTGGCCGACATCAGCACTTCGGGCACGAACATGTCGCCGCGTTTGAAGCGGGCGCCCACCTCGTTCATGCCCACGATGAGCCCTTTGTCCAAGATGTCTTTGGGCACCAAACCTTCGTCCAACCCTTTTTGCACCAGCTTGGGGACTTTTTCTTCGTTCCCTTCTATGATGACGGTTGAGAGTCGCTCGTATATTGTGCTCATTTGTATTTCTCCTGATTCGTGTGGGCGCGAACACGCGGGTTCGCCTCATTTTGGGCGAACACACAGGTTCGCCCCTACATTAGTTTTGGTGTCTCTCTCGCTCCTGGCCGGTCCGTGACCGGTCAGGAGCGACGGGTCTCGGACCCGCCAGGAGCAGAAATTTCTGACCTGATACTCCCTGAGATTGGCTCACGCCTCTTCTTTGACCCGGTCCTCGGCGGCTTCCAGGACTTCCCGGATGACCTTCTCGGTCTCCGGCTTGATGGGAGACGGCTGATGGCTGGCGAGGATGTCTTGCACGCGGGCGACGACCCGGTCGCGCATCGTCATCCGGCCCATCTCACTCCACTCCTCAAAGTTGCGCCGGTCGCACAGATTGGGATACCAGAATTCGGTCTTGTAATATCGGTGCGTGTGTTTTTCGTAAAGGTAGTGACCGTTGGGGCCCACGTTGCGGATCACGTCCACGGCCAGCGTGTCCTCGTTGACTTCGATGCCTCGGGTGATGCGTCGCGAGTAGCCGATGGCCTCGTCCATCATCGCCAATTGGAAGACGGAGCCGGTCATCGCGCTCTCGGTGTATCCCACGTCGTGGCACAAGTCGCCGGCGGTGAGGGCAGAGAAGAAACAAGAGAGTGAGCCTTCGATGGCTGCCTGCTCGTCCAGAGTCTTGGAATCGGTGCAGCCGCCCGTCTGCCACACGGGCAGGCCAACGTAATGGGCCAGCTCGGTAATGCCGGCCATCATCAGTGACAGTTCCGGCGCGCCGTAGGCCAGGATCATAGAGTTCATATCCAACACCGACAACACACCCCCCATAATGAAGGGCAGGCCAGGCTGAATCGCCTGGGCGACGGTCAACCCCATCCACGACTCAGCAGCCGCCTGGATGATCATGCCGGCGGCCGTCACCGGTCCGGTTCCCCCGGCCAGCGGACAAGGAGTGAAGATCAGCGGCACCCGATGCCTGGCAGCGAAGACGAGTTTATCCATGGCCTCAAAGGTGCTGACCAGCGGCGACAGTGGTTCGCAATAGTGAATGTAGTTGGGGCGCTTCTCAAAAGCCTCCTGCCCACCCGCCTCGGCGACGGCGATTTTGTGGATGTCGGCCGAGTCGTCCCAACTGTAAGACCAGGCCACGATGGGCTTGCTGGTGTTGGGGAACATACCGGCGAACTCATAAGTAGCCCCCAGTTCGTGGTGAACGTCACTGACAGTTCCCAGCGACTCACAAAAATCAATGTTGGGCAGCGCGTCCACCATTTTGGCCACGATGGGCACGTCGTCCTTAACGTAAGGCCGGCGCTCCAGGGTCTCCACGTCGATGAAATTGGGGCAGGTAGGTCCGGGGCCAAAGTGTGCCCGGCCAGGGCCGATGTGAATGTCGTGTTTGGGATTCCCGTCGCGGGCGAACACGGTGAAGCTGCGCGGGGCCATCTCCAGCGAGCGTTTGATCAGATACGAGGGGATGCGCACCCGGAGACCGTCCACCCAGGCCCCGGCCTTCTTGAGAATATCCCGCGCTTCGTCGTGATGCACATCCAGGCCAGTGTACTCCAGCACGTGGAGCACTCCTTCGAACAGTTCTTGCAACTGGTCTTTGGAGAGCATCTGGAAGCGCACACCCGAATTGACTCGATAGTTTGTTCTCATCGAGAAAGTCTCCTTTCTGAATGGCTGACAGCTGACGGCTCGGAGCCAGTGATGCTTCCCAAAAGTTTTTGGGTAATTCTTGCTCCCGTCGGGTCCACGACCCGACGGCCCCGGCTCGCCCCTGCAGGCCCCCTTCGGGGAAAAGGCGCGGGTCGCCCTGGCCCGACTCAGGGCGGGCGGACCTGCTCACTCCTTGCCCACAACCCGCCATCTATTGCGCCGACCCCACGAGCTTCTTGGCCATTTCGGCTGCGGCGGCAGCGTTCGAGGCGTAGCCGTCGGCGCCGATCTGGTCGGCGAAGGATTGGGTCACCGGCGCGCCGCCGATCATCACTCGCACCCGGTCGCGCACTCCGGCCTCTTCCAGGGCCTTGATGGTGTGCTCCATCGAGCGCATCGTGGTGGTCAGCAGGGCCGACATACCCACTATATCCGGGTCGAACTCCTTGACCGCTTCAACGAAAGCATCGGGCGCCACGTCTTTGCCCAAATCTTTCACTTCAAAACCGGCCCCTTCGCACATCATGCCCACCAGGTTCTTGCCGATGTCGTGCAGGTCGCCCTTGACGGTGCCCAACAGCACTTTGCCGATCATCTTCACCCCGCCCTCGATCAGCAGCGGCCTGAGGAGGTTCATAGAAGCCTGCATCGCCCGGGCCGAGCGCAGCACTTCGGGCACGAACATATTGCCGGCTTTGAACTCGACACCCACGTAATCCATCCCGGGCATCAACCCCTTGTTGAGGATTTCCTGGGCGTCCAACCCCTCGTCCAGGGCGTCCTCGGTCAACTCGACGATGTCGTCCAGGTTGCCCTCGATGATGGCGGTCGAAATTGCAGACAAAATCTCACTCATAGTTTTCCTCCTGTTTCTTGATTGATTGAATAAACCTGGCGTGGCGCGGTCGGAGATCGGCCGCAGCCATCGCACGCCTGGGCCGGGCTCCGACCGCGCCCCCGTTGGCTCGGTCAAGAGACCGGCCACAGCACCTCCCGCTTGGGCCGGTCTCAGACCGTGCCCCGTTGTGGCTCGGTCAAGAGACCGGCCACAGCCTGGACGAGACCGGCCACAGCACCTCCCGCTTGGGCCGGTCTCAGACCGTGCCCCGTTGTGGCTCGGTCAAGAGACC
>JAJRXB010000529.1 GCA_024276515.1 Chloroflexota bacterium | reverse complement strand
GGACACTCCCCTTCGGCAAGCTCAGGACACTCCCCTTCGGCAAGCTCAGGACACTCCCCTTCGGCAAGCTCAGGGCACTCCCCTTCTCCGGCGCGCCGCAGCTTTGACAGCGGTAGCCATCGCGCGCTCGCGCCCGGTCGCGCTGCGCCGGCCAGTCTGGTCCGTAATCGTTGGGATCGTTGGTCCACAATCCCTGATCACGCAACCGCGCCACCGTCTCCTCCGTCAGCGACAGCCAATAGCCGGTCGTTTGCAACTCGGTCGGCGGCAGAGAGACCTCCCCCACGCCGAGTTGCTCGTGGGTGAACCACTTCACCCTGCGAAAGCCGATCACCTGGGTCGTCACGGCGATTTCGCCGTGGGTTTTGATGGCGCCGCGCACCCCGGTCTCGACCCGTTTTTCCAAAAGGCGCACCGTCGTTTCGCTGCGCGGTTGGGTGTAATAATCCACGTCGGTCGCCCGCAGCCGCGCAACAGGTTGCGCCCCGTCTGCGCGGGACTGGGCCCCACCCGCGAGGGACTGGGCCAGGTCCAATTCTTCCACCAGATACGCCTGGCCCTCGTGCAGGTAAACAGCCCCCGGATGGACCATCCAGTGCGCGCTGGCGTAGTCTACCTGGCCGATGGTGGTCCATTCGTCGCCGGCCCAGGCCAGGAGCATCACCGCTTCGGGCGAAGCGCTGCGCAGCGAGACGTCCTCGGCGGGGTATTGATCGGCCATCCAAAAGTATTTGTCCCCGGATCGGTGCAAAATTCCAACCTCTTGCAGGAATTGGAGGAATTCTGCCACCCGCGCTCCCTCGACGCGACCAAAACTTTCCCCCGCGCGGAACGGCAGTTCAAAGGCAGCACAGCGCAGGTGACCCAGGAGGATGAGCAGGTTATCGGGGTTGATGAGGGCCTGCTCGGGCGAGCGGTCGAAAAAGTAGTCGGGGTGACGGGCCAGGAATTGATCCAACGGGTTGGCCGACGTGACCAAAACCACCAGCGACACCTCTTGCCCCCGAAGAGGACTCGTGGGCTGACGGCCGGCGCGGCCGGCCTGTTGCCAGGTGCCGGCGATGGTGCCCGGATACCCGGTCAGCACGGCTGCGCCCATGCCGCCGATGTCTATCCCCAGCTCCAGAGCGTTGGTGGCGACCACGGCGCGCACCCGTCCCTCGCGCAGCCCTCGCTCAATCTCGCGGCGCTGGCGCGGCAGATAGCCGCTGCGATAGCCGCGTATCTGCCCCTCCCTCTCCGAAAGGGCAGAAGGAGAGGGCCCACGCCGCAAATAGCGGAGGAGCAGCTCGACGGTCCGCCGCGCCCGGGCGAAGACGATGGTCTGCAAGTTGTGCTCCAACAGGTCTCCCGCCAGACGGACGCTCTCCAGCAGCGCGCTGCGCCGCAGGCCAAGATCACGATTCACCACCGGCGGGTTGTAGATCAAAAAGTGCCGGGCTCCCCGGGCTGCGCCGTCGTCGTCCACCAGGACCACCGGCTCCTCGATCAGCCGTCCGGCCAGTTCCACCGGGTTGGCAATCGTCGCCGAGGTCAAAACGAACTGGGGCGATGCGCCGTAAAAGCGAGCAATCCGTTTCAGCCGGCGCAGAACGTTGGCCACGTGCGAGCCGAACACCCCCCGGTAGGCGTGCATCTCGTCGATCACCACGAATTGCAATCCCCGGAAGAAGGCGGCCCACAGAGTGTGATGCGGCAGCACCCCGACGTGCAGCATGTCGGGGTTGCTGACGACCAGACGCGCCGTCGCGCGGATGGCGGGACGGGCCTCGGCCGGCGTGTCGCCGTCGTAGGTGGCGACGCTGACCGCCGACGACCGACCGCCGACGGCTGGCTCGTCCCCCAAAGCAGTAATGAGATGGCTCAGGGTATCTTTCTGATCCTGGGCCAGGGCTTTGGTGGGAAACAGGTAAAGTGCGCGCGCCTGCGGATCACGCAGCAGACGGTCGAGGACAGGCAGATTGTAGCAGAGCGTTTTGCCGCTGGCCGTGCCGGTGACGACGACCAGGTGTCGGCCGGCCTGCGCGTGTCGCCACGCCGCCGCCTGGTGAGTGTAGAGGGCACGGATGCCGCGGGCGCGCAGAGCGTTGGTCAGCGCGGGGTGGAGGTCGTCGGGGAACGGCGCAAACCGCGCCGGGCGCGCGGGGAAGGTCCGCCACGCGGCGACGTTCGAGGCGATATGGGGGTCATTGCGCCAGGTACTCAAAAGCGTCGAAAGGGACATACGAAAGCCATCGAGACCCTTCAAAACTCTGCCACGCCAGCCGATTCAAGTATAACACCTGAGAAGGATAGGAGCAAAACCGCCTGGGGGCTATTCGAACGACGACAAAAAATCACAAAATCGGGCATCTTCTGTGAAGCTTATGGGCATGTATCGGTTCCGATTCTTTGTTATGATAGAGGTGGTGCCCAACGAAGACGGCGTGCTGCCCAGGTGCCAGGCACTTTTGCAAGTGCCTCACTCCACGACTAAAGTCGCCACTACGGAAAGATTGCCAGTGTCTAGTATGTTATGTTATGTGAGGGAGGTAAGTTACCATGAAGAAAAAGATCATAATCGGCACGAGCAGCCTTATCATTGTGAGCGTGGTAGTCATTGCTATCCATCTTCTGGTATTGGGGGCAATTGCCGACACCGAGAATGGGCGTAGCCCCTTCACCGCCGTTCCCCTCTACGATGGTAAAAACACCGGCATTCTGGCCCCCGGCCAGGCCCGATGGTACAAATTTGGCCGAACTGGCAACGGTGACACGTTTCAGCGACAGATGGACCTGACTCTCATCTTCACGCCCGACGACGGCAATCGGGTCCATCGCGTAAATTTTGAGATCTTCCCCGCCGAGCAAATAACACGCTGGTATTGGGGGGACGTCAGCCAGATGCGGAACTTGGGCGCTGGTGGCATCGTCTCACGCGATGGCGACCCAAACACCGGCGAGTTGCTCTGGAGCGGCTGGGTACTCAACGACGACACCTACTACGTCCGGGTTTTCAACGGCGCCGAGGTCAGCATCGACTACTGGCTCTTCACCGACAACGTCATCGGCGCCGAATTGGGTGAAAAGACCACCCCACCCCCCGCCGTGGACGTGCCTGCGGGGGCCGATCCCAATCACCCGCTCGCCCTGGCCCCCAGTTTGCAAAAGGGACAACTGGCCGCGGGCCAGGAGACGTGGTACACGTTCGTCTACAATGACTACGACGATCAGGCGTACGAAGCGCACACCTTCACCCTTATCTTCACGCCCGACGATGGCAACCGGGTTCATCGTATAGGCTTCGAAATCATCCCGCTCGATCAACTGCACATCTGGCAGCGGGGCGACACCGATCAGTTGCGCAACCTGGGGGCGGGCAGCGCCGTCTCCCGCGACGACGACCCCCTCACCGGTGAGTTGCTCTGGAGCGGGTGGCTGATGGACGGCGAAACCTACCTGCTCAAAATTTACAACCACACCGACGTGAACGTAGATTTTTGGCTCTTCCAGGACGACGTGCTGCGCGCCGAACTGGGTGAGCCAACCCCACCTCCGCCGCCGGTGGACGTCCCGCCGGGCACCGATCCCTTCCACACAGTCACCCTGGACGCCGGCGTGAATACCGGTCGTCTGACGCCGGGCCAGGAACGATGGTATTCATTCGTTCGAGACGATTACGACGACGTGGTTTACGAAGCGATGGCCCTCACGATGATGTTCACCCCAGACGATGGCAACCGGGTCCACAAAGTTGGGTTCGAGCTGATCCCGGCCGACCAACTCCAGATTTGGGCGCGGGGCGACGCCGACCAGTTGCGCAACGTTGGCGCGGGAAGTGTCGTCTCTCGTGACGGCAATCCGGAGACCGGGGAGCTGTTGTGGAGCGGCTGGGTTATGGACGGGGAGACCTATTACCTGAAAGTCCGCAACGACGCCGATGTTACGATAGACTACTGGCTTTTCCCCGGCGACATCATCCGTGCCGAGTTGGGCGAGCCCAGCCAACCGCCCCCTCCCAGCGACGTGGCGGCCGGCACCGACCCCAGCAACCCATTGCCCCTGGCAACCGGTCTCAACAAAGGGGAACTGGATCCAGGCCAGGAACGCTGGTTCTCCGTGGTCCGCAACGACTTTGACGCAGAAGCTTTTGAACAACTGACGCTCTCGCTCTTCTTCACCCCCGACGATGGCAATCGGGTCCACCACGTCAACCTGGACATCTTCCCCGCCGATCAGCTTCACATCTGGCAACGGGGCGACACCGACCAGTTGCGCAACGTCGGTGCGGGAAGTGTGGTGTCGCGCGACGGCGATCCCAACACAGGGGAGTTGCTGTGGAGCGGCTGGCTGATGGACGGTGAGACCTACTACGTCCGTCTGCGCAACGACGCCGATGCGGCCATCAATTACTGGCTCTTCACCGCCGACGTCGTTCATCCAGAGCTGGGAGAACTGCTGTCGCCTTAACGTCGAATCTCAAGCACTGACAATGCGCCGGTCGGATCACGGATCCACCTGCTCCAGGCGGGTCTGCGACTCACCCGCTCCAGGCGGGTCCGCGACTCACCCGCTCCAGGCGGGTCTGCGACTCACCCGCTCCAGGCGGGTCTGCGACCCGCCGATCCGACCGGTCACAGACCAGTCAGGAGCCACAATTCTCAAGCATCGACAATGCGCCCAGATCAGCATTTCTGGGCGCGTCCGTTACCACTCAGGCACAGGTGCCAGGCACTTGCGCAAGTGCCTGGCACCTGTTTTGTTCACTCCGAAAAATAGTCCGCCAGCGCCTCCTGCCAGGGACGCAGGGTGATGCCCAACGCCGCGCCGAAGGTGTTGCGCAGGGGCGCAAAAGGAGGCGGCGTGGACGGCCGCTGCAACTGGTCGCTGGTGATGGGCAACACGGGGACGTGCTCTCGCCCGGATTGCTTCATTATTTCCACAGCGAACTCGTAACGAGAACAATAGCCCTCGTTGACCAGGTGATAAACGCCGTAATGCTCCGTCTGAATCAGCCGGGCGACAGCAGCAGCCAGGTCGGGAGCGTAGGTGGGGTTGGCGACTTCGTCGGTGACGACGCGCAACTGGCCATGTTTGTCGGCCAGATCCACCATTTTGCTGACGAAGTTAGGACGTCCACGGGCGAAGAGCCACGAGATGCGCACAACGTAGAGCTTGGTGAGCAATCGGGTTGCGACACGCTCGGCGGCCAGTTTCGATGCGCCGTAAGGGTTGATGGCGCGGCGTGAGTCAAACTCCCGGTAGGGCTCGGTGGCCGTGCCGTCGAAGACTTCGTTGGTGCTGATGTGTACCATCGCTGCGCCCGCCCGCTGACAGGCCAGGGCCACGTTTTGGGTGCCAAAGGTGTTGATGCGATAGGCCAGGTCTGGGTTACGGGCACAGCCATCCACGTCGGTCATCGCCGCGCAGTGGATGACCACCTCCGGTTTCAAATCGGCCATACGGGAAACCTGCCGGGGGTCGGTGATGTCCCAATCTGGCACGTCAATCAGGATCAGATCAGCGCCGGCCAGGGCTGCCTGCATCGCTGTGCCCAGTTGTCCCAGGGCGCCGGTGATAACGATGCGCATTGTGAGAAATTCCTTTCTGTGAGACGTGAAACGTAGTGCGTGATGCGTGAGGCGTGATGCGTGAGACGTAATGCGTGAAACGTAAAGAGTAAAATGTGACACGCAACACGCTTCACGCTTTACTTCCCCTACCGGCGTCGCAGGCGGGCGATGGGGTCCCATTCCTGCGCGCGGGCTTCGGCACGGGTTCGCCAACGACCAATCCCCCACGTCGCCAGGGCGATGAACCAGGGCAAGGGAATCGTCAGCGAGGCGGCGATGGCCACCTGCACCAGGGCCATAAAGTGCAAAAGAGTCAGCCCCAGGTCGGGCAGATACCAGCGGACGGTAGCCCCGTGTTGCCAGTAGCCCACCAAAGCCGGCAACGCCGACAGGTAAACGGCTATGAATCCATACGCATAGCCGGCAGCGATGGCTGCCGACCAGCGCCGCTCGTCTCGATAAAGAAGTCCGGTCATCACCAATAGCCCGCCGGCCCCCACCCCAATCCCGGCGTTGCGCGCCAGCGAAGTGACGAATTCACCAGAGTCGCCAATGGCACTGAGAGAGAAGGTATACCCTCCCAGACGGTACAATCCGTAGTAGAGGGCAACCGCTATGCCTCCGCCAGTAACACCTGCCAGTGAGTCGGGCCCTCGTCGTCCCCAGAAGACGAGCAATGGCAGCAACAACCCTGCGACTGCCACTCCCAGGCGTGGCAGTCTCTCGTCGGCGATGCGAGCCGCTTTGGCGGACGCCATCTCGGCCGTTGCTTCCTCTGTCACCAACTCGGCCAGTTGAAGCGCGCCGGCCCGGTTGCCATCGAGCAACGCCTGCCGGGCGCCGGCCAGGTCCTGGCGAGTCGCCTCGCTCAGCCGGTTTTGACCAATCGCCATCAAGTAGGCGTCGCCCAGGGTCACCTTTTGCACAGCCAGTTGCAGTTGACCGGCGGTGAGCGCCACTTCGTCCAGACGGAACATCGCGTAAAGGGGCTGTCCCTGAGCCGCCGCGGGCAGCCGTATCCCCAGCAGCGCGGCAACGGTGGGCGCCAGGTCAATCTGTTGGACCGGGCTGTAATCGCCGGGGATCACGTTTTGCCCGATCATCACGAACGGGAGTCGCGTCAGCTCCGGCTCACCCCCTCCCAGCCGGCCATTCCCCAGCCGGCCGTGATCCGAGGTCACGATCAGCACCGACTCCGACAAGTCCACCAGCCGGGTGATCTGCCGCAAGTGACTGTCCACCTGGCGGGCGGCACTGGTATAGGCGTCGCCGTCGGCCCCGCCGGCGCGCCCGGCCGCGTCTACCTGGCTGAAGTAGACCAGGATCAGGTTGTATTGCGGGTCGGCGATAAACGCCAACGCTGCCTGTGCCACCTGCCCGTCGGCGATGGCGTTTTCTTCGGAGGTGTAAAAACTGGCATCAGGAGCACGGGGCCGCAATAGCTGTTCCCAGCCCTCCAAACCGGCGAGGGCCGTCCGCACCCCGGCGTCACCGGCGGCAGCAAAGAGGTGATCCAGCACGATGGGACGCAGGTCGGCGACGCCGGTCTCCCCGATGGGCGCATTGTTCAGGTCGGGCCAAACGCCCGTCATCAGGGTGGTCCAGGCGGATGGCGAATAGGTGGGGGGGCGGCTGGTCATCGGCGCCGAGGCCCCGGCTTCGAGCAAGGCGTTCAGATTTGGCATCGCGGCTGAATAGGCCACGTCGTAGTTCAGGCCACCGACGATAACCACCACCACGCGACGGGTTTGAGGTGAAACCGGCTCGCCCGGCGGAATCTGCACGACGGATAGAGGCGACTGGTAGGTGAACACCGAACGTTGCAAGGCGTCGGCCCAGCGATAAGCGCCAATGGCGACCGCCGCCAGGATCAGCAGACTGAGAAGGATGCTTCCATATTTTTGCATAGCACGTCTTAGATTTAGGACTTACGCAGTTGGTGAGATCGAAAACCCAATAAGACCTCACAGGTTTCCACAGGCTCTCCAAAGCGTGAAAATGTGTCCGTTTGGGTATGAATTCATCTACCAGGCACTGTTCAAAAACCTGTGAGGTCCCAAGTGCGTAAGTCCTGTTAGATTGCGAATTTGTAACTACTCACCTACCCTTGCGATAGTCAGCAGATTAAGCGAATTAAGCTGATTTG
>JAJRXB010000528.1 GCA_024276515.1 Chloroflexota bacterium | reverse complement strand
GTCTGCGGTGACCGATGCAACAATTCGTATGTTCCAGACCGGCGACGAAACCAATGACGGCGGCTCGATTCTGGACAATGTCCGCCTGACCCTGGATGCTCCCGCCGCCGTCCCTGAACCCAGTACGGTAGCGCTGCTCGCCATCGGCTTGCTGGGCATGGTCGTTCGTGGTCACAAAGCGCAACCGGTCTAGGACTCAAGCCCCCCCTCCTCATTGGTCTCGCCCTCACTGCCGGCATTCTGTTGATCAGTGGGGGCGTAACCTGCACCGAGAACTTCGACCCAACGCCAGCACGCCGGGTTTTTCGTTGGTGCGATCAAACGTAATTTTTTGGTTCGTCACACGAATGTGTGCACGGTTTTTGGCAAAGGTAGCTCGGCCATGCAGTGATATAGATTCCGGATATAGCTCTTGGCGGTCCGGAATCCATAGGCCTTGTGGCTGATCACCTTCGCCTTGTTATTGAGGCCCTCCACGGTACCGTTATGGATGGGCATTCGGAAATAGTTCATCAGGTCGTCCTGGTGGCGCCGGAGCATCCAAGCGAAGTCACGCATGGGCTGGAGGCGGGAATGGGTGGCCCACCAGAACCACTTATCGAGGTATCGCTTGGCCCATCCGGCATAGGTGTAGGACCAGAATTCCCGGAAGGCCTCTTTGAGAAGGTACGCACGATTGATCTTGAGATTCAAATGCTCCAGTTCCGATAGTCGGGCCTGCTGCTTGTCGGTGAGGTTCCAGGGGTTCTTCAGCCAGATATACCGGGTTTTGGCCATCAGTTCCTTGTGGGCCTTCCCCTTCTCCCTGATCTCGTCCCGTCGGACCTGGTCCACGGCCTGGGTGAGGTGCTGAACGATATGGAACTTGTCAAACACCAGAATCGCCTTGGGAGCCCTGGCCTTGACCACATCGGCGTAGGGCTGCCACATATCGCAGCAGACGCCCTCAAGCTGCTCGGTACGTTCCTGGCCAAACCAGTCGAAAAATCCTTCCAGCGTCTCCTTGGCGCGGCCCTCACCGCTCCACAGCAGGCAGCGGCTCTTGAGGTCGTAGACATTGGTGACATACACATGCCCCCGTTTGCGGGAGATCTCGTCGATACCGATGTGGGTGACGCCCGACAGATCACGATGCGCCAGACCGTAGGCCACCGCCTCATCGACCGCCGCCTCCACCGTCCCCCAGGCGCAGTGGAACAAGGCCGCCACCTGCTTCCAGGTCAGAATACGCGCCCAAGTAGCCAACGTGACCATTAGGTCGCGGGTGAAGTGCCGTTTCCCAGACACCCAGGGCATCGCCTCAACGTGGACGCCGTTGCAATGCGCACACAGCACCCGGCGCGGAGCATAAACCAACGCCACGTCGATCCCCCACAAGGGGACATGGCGGAAGCGACGGACTGGCCGGGTATCACGGTAACGTGCAGGCTTTCCGCAGGCGCCACAGCGCGGCGCATAGCGGCGGTCCGGGGCCAGCTCCGCTTCCAGGCCATATCCTGTTTTCTGCACCGTCACGACACGAAATCCTTGCAATTCCACCGTCTCTTTGATCAAACTTTCAACAAGCATGGGTCTCCTCTCAGATACTCAGTTCGTTTCGCAACTTCTAAGTACCTGATGAGACCTATGCTTTTCAACTATTCAACCGTTTCTCCATGCACCGATTCGTGAGAGGAACCTTTTTTTGGCTCTTCAGGAGAATTTGTGGGTAAAAACATAGCGAAATCACCCAATCTGGGTTGAATTCAAGGAATTGAAGGGTAGTGCATCCTGCCCCCTGCTTTGAGAAGATGGAAGTGAGAAACCACCATCTAACAGAGCAAAAGGAACAGGATGCAGATCAAGACTATCCTCAATCGCGTGCAGAAATTCAAATCCTTTGTGTACGAATCGGTCCGCTGGGCCGAAGATGTGCCAGAACCAACGCTTGAAGTGGAGCTGAGACCCCGGAGCAATGGGCGTGCTGAGTGTTCCGGGTGTGGCCGACGCAGGCCGGGCTACGACAGGTTGCGTCAGCGGCGTTTCGAGTTCATCCCGATGTGGGGCAACAAGGTATTTTTCGTCTACGCACCCCGCCGGGTTGATTGTCCCACCTGTGGTATC
>JAJRXB010000527.1 GCA_024276515.1 Chloroflexota bacterium | reverse complement strand
GTATGAGTTCATCTACCAGGCACTGTTCAAAAACCTGTGAGGTCCCAAGTGCGTAAGTCCTGTTAGATTGCGAATTTGTAACTACTCACCTACCCTTGCGATAGTCAGCAGATTAAGCGAATTAAGCTGATTTGTAACTACTTTGACAATGTCATGTTTCCGCAGTTGCTATGCTTTCTTCAGGTGTCATTCCCTGGACTGTCCGTCCAGGACAGGCTGAGCAAAGCGAAGCATCTCCTGCCCGGTATACGAGACTCTTCGCTTCGCTCACCCGTGCCGCACCACCCTGGCCCGCTGGCGCGAGCCCAGGACGGGCAGGTGCACCCGTGCCGGGCACTTCGGCAGGCAGAGTGACATGACCGAACATGACATTGTCAAGGCAGTTACGTTGATTTTATCTTTGACCATCTGCTCCATCCGCTCAATCTGCTGACTGTGCTGCATTCTACTCCGTGCCGCCGCTATGTGCAAACGAAGGCGCGGCTCCGCGCCGCCGGCCCAGCCACAAAAAGGCGAGGGCCGCCGCCAGGCCAATTACCAGGCAGCCATACCACACGTAGTGTGGGTCGGTGCGGTCCATCACCAGGCCGGCCAGGAGGGGACCGACGCCCCAGCCCATGCCCCAGACGAGCCCCATCACTCCCATGTAACGGCCACGCATGTCCTCCGGCGCGATGTCGGCCACGTAGGCCTGCGACACCGGCACGTGCACCATCTCCCCCACTGTCCAGATGGCGATGGCCAGCGCAAAGAGGGGAGCGGTGCTCACAAATCCCACCAGCCCAAAACCAACGGCGTATAGCACCGATCCCAACGCCAGCATGGTCGCCCGGGCATGCCGGTCGGTGAACTCGGTGACGGGGAACTGGAGGAGAACGACCATGCCCGCGTTGAGAGACATCATCAAGCCATATTGTCGCTCCTGGATGCCGTAGTTCTCCTTCATAAAGACCGGCCACGTGCTGTTCATTTGAGCGTAGACGGCAGTCACCACCACCGACACCAGGCAAAAGAGCACAAAAGGGGTATCGCGCAGCAACGGGCCATAGCCGGTCCTCTGAGCAACTCGATCTTCCTCACGCACCTCGGGTTTGGTCTCGGCGATGAAAAAGAGGATGATGCCGGCAAAGATGAGGCTGGAGATGGCGTCGCCGGCAAAGAGGATGAAATACGAACGCTCGGCCAAAAAGCCGCCAATGGCCGGGCCGATGGCTATCCCCAGGTTGGCGACGACGCGGATGAGTCCGTAAGCGCGGGCGCGCTTGCCCGATTCTACCAGGTCGGCGACCATCGCTTGCGAGGCAGGGCCGAAGAGAGGAAAGAGCAGGCTGATGAAGATGGACACAACGATGAAGGCCCCCGCCGAGTCCACCAACCCCATGGTAAAGCTGGCGACAGCGGCCAGCGTCAGCCCGCCGACCATCAACCTCTTGCGGCCAAAGCGGTCGGACAGCGCACCACCCAGCGCGCCGCTGACCAGCCCCATCCCGGACATCACCGTCATCAGCACACCGACGGTCGTCATCGAGATGCCGAATCGCTGGCGCATGTAAAGGGTGAAGAAGGGAAAAATGAGAGCGCCGCCGGCGGCATTGACCAGCGTCCCGCCGAACAAAATCCAAAACTCACGCGGGTAGTCGGCAATCGTCTGTCGAATGCGGGTAATCACCGAAGGTGTATGCTTCCTCACTCGATGTAGATCTGAACTCGCTCGCCGTCTTCGTCGTCTTCCACCTCGATGATTTTGCCCTGCGCCCCCTCTTTGATGGCCTCCATAATCTCGTCCAGGTCTATCTCTTCCATCTCTGGCGCAAAGCGGGCGCCCATCTTCATGCCGAAATTCACCAGTCCCATCGGTAGATTGACGTTGACTTTGGCACGCCCGGTCTTCAGGTCGGTGACGCGGATGCGCATCCAACGGGCTTTGCCGCCCGGTTCGGGCTGTTCACTCTTGCCCGCTCCTTCTTCCAATGCCGCCAGCAGTTTGGCTCCCTCGTCGGCGGTGATGGTGCCAGCCTCGATCATTTTCAAGATTTGCATACGCTCTTCTTTGAGTGCCATAGAGTCCTCCTGATTCAGATTATCCCTCACGTTTCAGCCAAAGTACACCCGCACTTCTTCGCTCTCCCCCTCGTTGACTTCTACTGCCAGGATGTCCTCGTCGTCCATCTCTGCCAGCGACAGGATCAGATCGTCCAGAGCGGTGTCTCGCAGTTGGGGCACCCAGGGACGGGCCAAACGAGCCAGCCAGGCAGCCGGGCGCAAGGGCAACGGCAGGCTGAAGTTGATCCGCGTCCCCTCGTCGCGCACACGCACGTGCAGCCAGCGCGCGGTGCGCGACCACCAGGCCAGGGCGGCCACCAGCGCACCGAACCCCATCAGCGGCAGCGTGCAGACCAGCCAGCCCCAATGTTCCCTCTGCGCCAACAGGACGGAGGCCATCCCCGCCAGCGCCAGCAGCGAAACGCCGCCGGCCAGCGGGTAAATCCAGACCCGGCGCGACCAGCCCGGCGGGCCGGCCGGGGACATTTTAGCCCCTTCACCTCCCGGCTGCTCCGCGACCCCGACCGCCCCCGGCTGGCCTTCGGGGGCAAGCCTGGCCGCCCCGTCCAGCGCGTTCAGTAATTTCTCCCCCTCTTCGGCGGAGATGACGCCGTCCTGGATCATTTGCAGAATCTTGAGGTGTGTCTCGTCCATCTCAATCTGCCTCGACTCTCGGCGGGCTCGCGCTACGTCACTTGCCCTTCTGTGACCACCGTCTCTATCTTTTTGCCAGCTTCGGCAACGGATGGTGCCGGCTCTTCGATGAGAAAAATGCCTGCCACGCCCGAGCCCGCCACCAGCAGCCCGCCGAGGACGTACACCTGCGGGATGCCGATAGAGTCCGCCAGCGCGGCCGCCCCGGCCATCGAGAACAAGCCGGCAGCCCCTCCCAACGCCCCTATTGTGGCGTACACCCGTCCCAGTTTAGCATCGGGCAACACAATCTGCAAAATCGTCTCCAGCGACGAGATGGCCGGGGTCAGCGCCACCCCCAGCGACAGAGTCAGCCAGAGCACCGCCCAATAGTTGGGCGCCAGGCCAATGGCCGCCACCCCCAGCCCAACGATGGCCACCCCTCCGTTGGTCAACTGCGACTTGGTGAAGCGACGGGCCAGCACCCCCATCGCCGCCCCGCCCAGCAGCATCCCGGCCCCCTGGGCCGAGTCGATGAAACCCAGCACCTCCGGCCCCGCACCAAAGTGACCGGTGAGATAGGGAACCCACAGCACGTTGATGGCCCCCAGTCCAAGCTGCACCATGCTGATCAAAACCAGCAGACCCAAAACCGTCCGGCTGCCGGCGATCACGCGCAGCCCGTCGATCAGGTCATCCGCCACCTGGCGCAGACTGCCGTCGGTCGGCGCTTCGTCCGGGGCACGGGGTGGCACGGCAACCGCCAGAATGCACAGCGCCGACAGGAAAAACGAGGCGCTGTTCACGCCAAAGGCCACGCCCGGCCCGATCAGCCCGATGAGCACGCCGGCCAGCGCCGACCCAAACAGCATCGCCCCCGTCTGGGTGATCTGCAACATGGCGTTGGCGCTCAACAAATGCTCAGATGGGACAATGCGTGGCAGCGTGGCCCGCTGGGCCGGGATGAAAAAGACGCTCCCGACAGACAGGGTGAAGCCGGCCAGATACAAAATCCACACGTCGTCGGTCGAGGTGACCAGAAACGACAGGAGCACCAATCCACCGCGCAGCAGGTCGGCGACGATCATCGTCCGCTTGCGGTCCCAGCGGTCCACGAAGACGCCAGCGATCGGTCCCAGGAACACGCGGGGGATGGCCGTCGCCAGCGCCGCCAACCCCACCTGAAACGTGGAGCCGGTCAAATCGTTGACGACGATGAAGACCGCCAGGTAGTAGAAGAAATCTCCCACCTGCGACACGAGCTGCCCCATCCACAGCGCCAGGAAATTACGATTGCGCAGCACCTGGCGATAGTTGACAGCCCCACCCGTCGCCCGAGTCATCTCTTCTTCTTCTCCTCGCCCACCGTGCCTGCCCCCTGATCACCCTGCCCCGCCCCGCAGACGACGGGCTGCTTCCTCGGCGGAGATCTCGCCCGTCGCCAGCGCCGCCAACACCGCCTGCCGCGTCTCGGCCGTGACGGGCGATTCCTCTTCCTCGTCTACCTCGTAGCCCAGCGCCCGAATGACGTCGTGCAGTCGGCTGCGCACCGTGGGGTACGACAATCCCAGCTCCTCTTGCACCCGGTTGAGCTTGCCCTGGCAACGGACGAAGATTTCCACAAAGCGCAACTGTTCCGGCGACAGTTCGTAAAACCGGCCCAGATCGAAGTGCCCCTCCAGCGCCGTGTCGCAGTGACGGCAATAAAGTCGGGTCACCTCCAGCGTGTGCTCGCAAACCGGGCAGCGCCCGATCACAGGATACATGGTCTTTCTCCTTCGGTATCTTTGAGGCTGATGTCAAAATTCTATCACATAATTTTAGATTTGTCAATATATACTTTGATATTATCAAGTCATACATTGATAATATTGAAATCGGGTAGTCTCCTTCTTGCGTGTTGGCGGTGAGAGGAGGCAAAACCCTCACCCACCCCCGCCTGCACCCCCTCCCCCTCCCAAAATTGGGAGAGGGAGGGGGTTGGGGAGAGGGCAAGCCCTCGCGCTCCCAAACATCATCAACGCTTAACGGGGAGACTACCTGAAATCGGGCGCAACACAAATGCCCCGGCGACGACGCCGGGGCATCAAATTCCCTGGGTCTACAAGCTCAAGCATCAACCTGGCCTGAATTCCACCGTGGCGGTGCCGACTCCATCGAGATACACTTCCACCGCGATGTCGGCGCCGTCGAGGATGACCTGGTACGTGCCGGCGTTCAGGCCGCCGATGTCACACGCTCCGCGACCGTGCTCCAGTTTCGTCCCGGTGATGCAGATTCCTTCGTAGCCGCCGGGAGCGGTCACGCGGATCTTGTTCCCGATGGCCCCCGTCCGCACCACCAAAATGGAGAAAGCGCCAATCGGCTCTGTGCCGCTGGTATTCTCGACCACCTCGCCGACCCACCCGGCCGGGGAGACGACCAGGTCAGTGGACACCGGCTGGTTTTTCAACTCCACCAGCGCTCTCCAGCCAGGGTCCACGCGCGCCTTGACCACCCGGGACGGTTGGCCATCGACCCATACCTCATAGTCGCCGCCAGGGATGTCGCGGAAGGCAAACGTCGGAATCCAGCTATATTCGTAATACACGCCCGTCACCCCCCGCGCCACGAAGCCATCGGCCGAGCGGATCATCACGTCCAGATTTTCTGCGCCGTGAGTCATCACCAGCAGCGTGGTGATCTCGTCCGGGTCGGGGTTGTGGGCCGTTTGGGACCCAACCCACTGCGGCTCCGAGCGGATGACGACCGGCTCACTGCTGCGGGGCAGGCCCGACTCCGGCGTCGGCGTCGCCTCGGGTGGTTGGAACTCAGGGGGCGGGGCAGGCGCGGTCTCCGTCGCGGACGCGCTGGCGACCGCTGCGGACACGCCCGGAATCAGAAGTCGCTGCCCAACGTAAATGAACGAGGGGTTAGACAGATTGTTGGCCTGCACGATGGCCGTCTGGCTCACGCCAAAGCGCCAGGCGATGACCGCCAGCGTGTCGCCAGGGCGCACGGTGTAATAGCTGGAAGGTCCAGACGGCGACGAGGCCACACCGGGCGGCACGCACAATCGCTGCCCCTGGTAGATGAAGTCGCTGTACAGATCGTTGGCCTGCATCAGCGCGTTGACCGTGGTGCGGTAGCGCCAGGCAATGCCCGACAACGTGTCGCCCGATTGCACGGTGTAGTAATTGGCGCATCCTTCGCTGGCAGGGGGCGGCGGTCCCCCGCCGGGCACGTTGAGCACCTGACCGACGTAAATCAGATCGGTGTTGCTCAGGCCATTGGCCGCCGCCAGCGCGCCCACCGTGGTGCCATAGCGAAAGGCAATCGAGGTAAGAGTCTCCCCCGGAGCGACCACGTGTCGGCCACCCTGACCGCCCCCGCCGGACGCAGGGATGATCAACCGCTGCCCCACGGTGACAAAATTGGGGTCGGTCAGGTCGTTGGCGGCCATAATGGCCTCCACCGTCACACCATAGCGACTGGCGATGAGCGACAGCGTCTCGCCCCATTGGACCACGTGGACCGTCTCGCCGGTCCCCTCGGGCGCGGCCAGCACCCCCGCCGGGAACAACAGCAGGCTCGCCACAATCAAGAATCCAACGATGCGGATGGACAGGGTTGACATCCTGCACCTCCTCAGTGGAACCTCCGTCGTGTCTCCGGGCCACGACGAGAACCCTTACCCCCCAGGGATAGTGGCATCCTCGCCCACAGACCACGACATGTTGAAAATTTATGTCATCTTTCCATTACATAATACATTATTTGCGTCAATATGTCAAGTAAGGTAATCGCCCCAGGTTTAGGCCATAGTTGCTCCCCGGTCGGCTGTGTGATAAGATACGTGGTTGGAATCGATCAAATTGTGGAGGCCAGGTGACCGAAAAGAGCAAAGCGTGGCAACACCGGAGCCTGTGGCTCATCATCATAACCGGCGGATTTGCGCTGAGACTGTATCGGCTGGGCGCGGGTAGCCTGTGGTACGACGAGACGGTCAGCGCCTACCTGGCCTCGAAAAGCATCCCGGACCTCATCGCCCACACCGCCCGCGACATCCATCCTCCCGGCTATTATTTGCTCCTCCACGTCTGGGCTCGTCTGGCCGGCGATTCGGAGTTCGCGCTGGCCTTCTTCTCGCTCATCTTCGGCCTGCTGCTCATTCCACTGACCTACACCCTGGCCCGCCGCCTGTTGGGGCAAACGGTCGCGCTGTGGTCGGCGCTGCTGGTGGCCACTTCGCCCTACAACCTGTGGTATTCGCAAGAGGTGCGCATGTACACCCTGGGCGCGGCCCTGGGGCTGGTGACTCTGTGGTTCGCGCTGAAGATGGCGAGTCAGCCCCGTGCCGGGACGGTGCGAGCCGGTCCCGTGCCGGGAGGGCGCGAGCCGGCGAATTGGCACGGGGCTGTGGGCTACGCGCTGGCGGCCACGACGGGGCTATACGTGCTCTACTATTTTGGCTTTTTGCTGGCGACGCTGAACCTGTTCATCATCGGACACCTGTTTTTGAACCGCCGGCCGGCGGCGTTGCGCACCTGGCTCCTGGCCCAGGTCGCCGTGTTGATCCTCTACCTGCCCTGGCTGCCCATCGCCTGGCGGCAGGCGACCAGCCCGCCGGTCCCCCCCTGGCGCAGCTTCATCCCACCCCACACCGTCGCGTTAGAGGCGTGGACCGCCCTCTCGCTGGGCCAGTCGGTGCAACCGGGCCAGGTCTGGCCGATCCTGCTGGTGGCCGGGGTGTTGCTCCTCCTGGGACTCAGAGTGCGTTTTGAAAGTCGCAATCTACGCACTGGTAGTAACGACTTCAGTCGTTTTAGGCTTCATAATGCAAGCGATCAACGACTAAAGTCGTTACTACGAGCACTTTTAAAACACGCTCTCAAATCGCAAGTTGGCGAGTCAGTGAATCAGCCCCGTGCCGGCACGGTGCAAATCAGCCCCGTGCCGGGACGGGGCGAATCTCCAATCTCCAACCTCCAATCCCCAGCCCTGCTCATCGCCTACACCTTTGGACCGCTGATTCTCATCTACCTGGTTTCACTGATCACGCCCCTCTACCACGTCCGTTACCTGTTTACCTACGCCCCACCCTTCTACATCCTGCTGGGGGCGGGGCTGGCCCGGCTGACGCACCGTGCCCGACCGCTGGCGGCCATCGCCGCGCTGGCACTGCTGGCGGGGTCGGCCTTCAGCATCCGAGAAATGCACACCAACCCCCGCTACGCCGCCGACGACTTTCGGGCCGCCGTCAGCTTCATCGCCGACCGGTGGCGGCCAGGCGATGCAATCCTCATCAACGCCGGCTACGCCTACACCGGCTTTTTGTATTATTACGATGGCCCCATCGCCGGCCGGATCCGGCTCACCGACTACTCCCCCACCGACGACCTTGTCACCCAATCCTACGACCGCCCGCTGCTGTTGCAGACCGGCACCGTCGGTGGCGACCCAACCCTGGGCTGGGGCGACCCCGATTCCGATTTTTACGCCACCACCGAAGCCGAAACCGCCGCCGCCCTGACGCGCGTCACCCAAACCTTCCCCCGCCTGTGGGTGCTCCGCATCTACGACACCGTGACCGATCCAAACGGCTTTGTCCGCAACTGGCTGGCGACCAACACAACTCCCTTTGAAGACCGGCTCTTCGCCGGCGAATCATTTATGCGGGTTCAAGGATTTATGTCAAACAACCAGCCGCTCCCACCGGAGCACGCCGACGTGGCCCTGGAAAGGGAGGTCAGGCTGGTGGGATGGCAGGTGCAGCCAACTGCGCCGGCCGGGGGACCGTTGGACGTGGTGCTCTGGTGGCAGGCAGACGCCCCTCTCACCACCAATTACGCCGTCTCCCTCAAGCTGTGGGGAACAGAAGGCCAGGGACCAGAAGCCAACGTGTATCTGGCCGCCCAACAAGATGAATGGCCGGTGGGCAGTTTGCTTTTCACCTCGGCCTGGCCGCCGGGCCACGTCATCCGGCATCCGATGCGCCTGTGGCTGCCCGCCGGCCTGCCGCCCGGCCAATACTGGCTCGACGCGGAGATGTACGACCCCGCCACCGTGCAGCCGCTCCCCCGCCGTGACGGGCAAGGGCACGCCATCCCCCTGGGGGCCGTGACGGTAACCCCCAGCCAATAGCTTTGACGCCCACGCCCCCACCGTGTATAATCAAACGGGTGTGTTTCAAATGAGTTGAGGTGACAGGCTGGAGTGCAGAATTCATTCTGCTCCCCAAACCTGAACAGCAACCGGTTTGCTGATTTGCAATTTGCCGATTTGCTGATTCGCTGATTTGCCAATTCGTCGAGGAGGCTTTCGTGTCTGATCAAATGCACATCGAATCCCTCGTCCCGCAGCCGTTGCCAGACCTGCGACGGGTGACCTTAAACCTGCGGGTGGTGGGACTGCCCCCCTACGGCCTCGGAGTGGCGTCTTGCGTGGCCGGTCTTTCGGACGTGCCGCCGGCGGACCGTTCGGGCCAGGCACAACCTGCCCCCGACGTTGACCTTTTTCTGGGCGCGCCGTCGCCGGCTGGGTTGCCGGACGCCGGCGGCCCAGCCGTCAACGATGACCGTCCGCCCAGTTCCTATCCCGACGTGACGCTGAGCATCTTCGACCAATATGGAAACGAAGTTGCCGGCACGTTCATCGTCGAACACAAAGAGCCTGAACTAGACTTCACCCTCCACCTGCGCACGTTTGAGCCGGGCGCCACCTACACCGCTCGCGCCGAGATGACCCTGAACGATGAGATCATCCAGGTGGTCCAAGTTCCCTTTGAGCTCAAGTGAAAGGAGCTTAACATGGGCAACCTGATTCGGCTGATACCCTCCTGGACCAACCTGCTCATCATTCCTGGCATCCTTGCCGGATTCACCGTCCACGAACTGGCGCACATCTTCGTCGCCTATTTTTTGGGCGACCGATCACAGGTGGAACACGGTCGCATCACCCTCAATCCCCTGCGTCACATCTCCTGGTTCGGCACCATCACCTTTGTTCTTTTCGGCTTTGGTTGGGCCAAGCCGGTCCGGATGGACCCCCGTCGCTTCAAGCGCCGGTATCTGGGTATGTTTCTCGTCGCCGTTTCGGGCGCAGCCGCCAACCTGCTGTTGGCCGGTGCCGCCCTCCTCCTCACCGGGGTGCTGGTGACACTGGTCGCGATTTTCAGTTGGCAAAGCCCATGGCAAGTTTTGAGCCTCCTGCTCAACGTCGAGCCTGCCACCAGGCCCAACATCGTCGCGTGGACGGCAGCCTTTACCACCTACTCTGTGTATGCCAACCTGGCCCTGGCTTTTTTCAACCTGCTCCCCATCCCCACCTTCGACGGCTTCACCGCCCTGATCAGCCTCGTCGGGCTGCTCAAGGACACGTCCGACGAGGAGCCCGCCGCCCCTGCAAAACAGCCGGGCGTCGCCGGGCCAGGCCCAACCTCCGATCAGCACCCTCGCCGCCGACCCGCCGACATCCACTTTGACCTCGGCGCCGAATATCACGCTGCCGGCAACTACGCGGACGCAATCGCCCGCTATCGCCAGGCCCTCGTCGCCGACCGTCAATACGGGCCGGCCTACGTGAACCTGGGGCTGGCTTACCTGGCCCTGGGCCAGCGCGACCGGGCGATCCACGCCTTCCGGGGCGCCACCCAATTCGCCGCCGACGAAAAGTCCCGGAACGAGGCGTGGGCACAACTTTACAAATTGAGCGAAGTCAGTCCCTCGGCCTCCCAGGACGAGCCTTCTCCTGCCACAGCCGACGACCTTCGCCCTTCCCGCGAGATCAGTCCCTGGACCGACACCAGCCCCACTCCCAACTGGCTGGCCTTTGGCTTGAGCAGCTTGCTGACTCTGGCCGGAACCGGTTGTGTTTACATTTACCTGGCAATTGGCCTGATTCGCCACCTATCTTGAGGAGAACAGCCTTGCGCAAGTAGACCGTCCGCTCAACTCGAACCCTGCTCCGGCGACCTCCCTGGCTGTGCGTGGAGGAGCAAGACGTGGAATTGCCCAACGGCCAAATCATCCAGTCCAAGCATCTGAAGGAGACGACCATGGACCCGCAAGCCAAAAAAACGGCACTACGTATGATCACTCACGGTCTGTATCTACTCACCGTCAAGCACGACGACCAACTCAATGCCAGCACCGTGAGCTGGCTGAGTCAGGCCAGCTTCGATCCCCCGCTGGTGATGGCTGGCGTGAAGGCCGACACGCTAACCCATGCGCTGGTTGAAAAGAGCAGACAGTTCGCCATCAACCTGCTGGCCGTCGGTCAAACCGAAATGGCTCAAACCTTCTTCAAGCAGGCCGAACGAGAAGGAGACAAACTGAGCGGCTACACCTTTGAGCCGGGGCCGGCCACCGGCGCCCCCATCTTCCTGGACGTCCCGGCCTGGTTTGAGTGCCGCGTTACCGACATGATAAAGCGCGGCGACCACACCGTCGTCGTGGCCGAAGTGATCGAGGCCGGCGTGCGCGACCCCAACGCCACGCCGATGGCCCTGCGCGACACAACCTGGCACTACGGTGGCTGAAGCGTAAAGGTAGCAACGAATGACAAATTTTAACTTTGACGCAGATTTCTTCGAGGTAGACCCCCTCTTCTCTTCGCGCCGCCGTCCCAGCGCTGCCGAAATTGAGGAAATTATCAGCCGCTTTGTGGACGAGACGTTGAGCATCGCCGAAGCCGAGGCCGCCTTTGAACGGCTGGCGCGGGCCAAAAAGCAGATTCAGCCACGGCTGCTCGCCATGGCCGCTTCGCCCGACCCGCAATTGCACGGCATCGCCGCCGTCTTGCTGCGCGAGCTAAACCTCACCAAAGCGGTCAAACCGTTGCGTCAACTGCTGGAAGACCCAACCCTGGACGACGATCACAAAATGAGCATCCTCCACACCCTGCAAGCCCTGGGCGGTCTCTCGCCAGACGAGGACCCCTTCGTCCACCTGCACGACCCGGAAGCGATGCTCCGAAAGTCTCAGGATGCCATCCTGAACCTTTTGCAAGACCCCCTGCAACTGGAGATGATGTTGCAGGCGATCTTGCACGATGAACTGCCGATTCGAAAACACCCCGATATGTTGGCAGCCATGGCTTATAGCCAGGACCGGCGCATGTTGCCGCTGCTGTCGTGTCTGCTGCACGCCCCGGACGAGGGCATCATCATCGGAGCCATCGAGGCTCTGAAAGTCCTTCAGGACCCGGCCGCCATTGGGATTCTGGAAGAGCGCGCCCGCTACGACCCGTCCGAGAGAGTGCGCCAGGTCGCTCAAGAGGCTGCCGCCTATCTAACGACCGAATCTGCTTCCCGCCCATCCTCCATCTTCGAGCTGCCCATCGCCCCCCCGCCCCTGGTCCGCTGCCTTATCAGCACCATCGACGGCAACGGCGGCCAGGTGTTGTTGATCACCCGCCAGGCCCCCGACGGCACGTATCCCTTTCTGGATATCGTGTTCAACGACCACGAAGGCATCAAAGACTGCTTCGGCGGCCAATCGGACGACGCCGATGAGATCGACGACATGATCGTGGGCGGACTGGCCGAGATGGGTATCGAGATGGTGGAGATCAGCCTGGAGCAAGCGCGCGAGGAGACAGACCGGGCCTACCAAACCACCCTGCAAGCTGGCCGACGCCTCCCTCTCAGCTACATGAGCTGGCAATCCTGGTTTCAGGGCGAAGAGCTTGAGCCGGTCGAAGTCTTCCCCACTCCCGAAATCACCGCCGACGAGCAAACCAGCCTGCTCCAACGGTGTGGCGAACTGACCGACCTGAACGAGTTCGAATCCTGGTTCTTCAATCCCGGTGAACTGCACGGACTGGAGCGCGAGTTCGAGCGACTGGTGGCGCAAAGCGACACCGACGACGAAATCGAAGCCCTCATCAGCCGGGGGATCGGCATGATCGTGGATGACCAGCGCCGGCGACTGCTGCGCGAACGGCTCCGGCGACAGGCGTGGCTGCTGGCCCAAATCTACGAAGACGACGAAATCCCCAAACTGGCGCTGGCCGCAGCCGCCGGCCTCTCCGACGACGCCGACCTGCCCCTGGAAGATCACCCGCTGCTGCGCCAGATGATGTTCGACAGCTTTTTCAACGCCATCGGCTGGGGATTTTAGAGGATAGATGGACTTTCTGGCAGAACTCAACCCCCCACAGCGTGAAGCAGTGCAGACCGCAGAAGGGCCGGTGCTGGTGCTGGCCGGGCCGGGCAGCGGCAAGACCCGCGTGCTGACCTACCACGTTGGCTACCTGGTGCGCGCGTGCAACGTGGCGCCGTGGCGGCTGATGGCCGTCACCTTTACCAACAAGGCGGCCCGCGAGATGAAAGAACGCCTGTCGCCAACGGCGGGCGGAGCACAACGCAGCGGGCTCCTCAGCCCGCGGCAACTCCAGTCGCTGACGATTGGCACTTTCCACGCCATCTGCGCCCGCATCCTGCGCCGTGAGATCGAAGCCATGTCCGGCTGGGATCGCAACTTCGTCATCTACGACACCGGCGACCAACTCGCCCTGGTACGTCAGGCATTGCGCGACCTGGACCTGGACGACAAACTGTGGCGACCGGCGGTTATCCACAACATCATCTCTCACGCCAAAAACGAGTTGATCGGCCCCGACCGCTTCCTGGCCCGCGACTACCGCGAAGAGATCGCCGCCCGCGTCTACGAGCGCTACCAGAAACTTTTACGCGACAACAATGCCCTCGACTTCGACGACCTGCTGATGAAAACCGTCGAACTCTTCAAACATCGGGACGACCTGCTCAGCGACTATCAGGACCGTTACCTCCACGTGCTGGTGGACGAATTTCAGGACACCAACATGGCCCAGTACGAACTGGTGAAAATGCTGGCGGGAAAACATCGCAACGTCTTCGCCGTAGCCGACGAAGATCAAAGCATTTATAGCTGGCGCGGCGCCGACTACCGCAACGTGCTTCGCTTCCGCGACGACTTTCCCGACCATCGCCTCATTCTGCTGGAACAAAATTACCGCTCCACCACCACCATTCTGGAGGCTGCCAAGCACATCATCCGCAAGAATCAACATCGCGTGGACAAAAACCTGTTCACCGAGCGGGGCGATGGCGTGAAAGTGCAGGTCGTCGAGGTCTACGACGAGCAAGATGAAGCGCGCTTCGTCGTCGGTGAGATTGCCCGGCTAGAGGCAGAGTCTGGAGTTCTTCCCGGCCACTGCGCCGTGATGTATCGCACCAACGCCCAAAGCCGCGTGTTGGAAGAGGAATTCATCCGGCACGGGATGAAATACCAACTGGTGCGGGGAACTCGCTTCTACGAGCGGAGAGAGGTGAAGGATGTCATCGCCTACCTGCGCCTCATCCACAACCCCAACGACAGTGTGAGCATGGCACGGGTCATCAACACCCCCGCCCGAGGCATCGGCGCGCGAACGGTCGCGGCGCTGGAACGCTGGAGCTTTCAACTGGGCACTTCTACCTTCGGCGCGCTGCTCAAACTGCAAGAGGAAGCCGACGGTGCCAGGCTCCCCCTGCCCAGTCCCTTTAATACGCGGGCGCGCAGGTCGTTGCTGCGCTTTGCCGACCTGCTGACCACCCTCATCGCCGCCCGCGATAAATTGACCCTGACCGAGCTTTTCGACCTGACCCTGGCCCGCTCCGGCTACCGCGACTTCATCCGCGACGGCACGCGCGAGGGAGAGGAACGCTGGGACAACTTGCAGGAACTGCGGGGCGTCACCCAGGAATACGCCAGCGTGGACCCATCGGAAGCGCTGTCCCTCTTCCTGGAAGGGGTGGCCCTCGTCTCCGACGTAGATGGGCTGGCCGACGACGAGCGGGGCGCGGCGCTGCTGACCCTGCACGCCGCCAAAGGCCTGGAGTTCCCCGTCGTCTTTATCGTCGGTCTCGAGGAGGGTCTCTTTCCCCACACGCGCTCTATGGAGGACCCGGAGGCGATGGAAGAGGAACGCCGCCTGTGCTACGTGGGCATGACGCGGGCGAAAGACCGGCTTTACCTGTTGCACACCTTCCGCCGTACCCTCTTCGGGCAGAGCGAGTCGAGCGTCCCCTCGCGCTTCCTGACCGACCTTCCCAACGACCTGATAGAGGGGCACCCCTCATTTCCGGGGAGAAGATACCCCCGGCGGGAATCACCTGCCTCCCGATCCACCCCAGCCACCGGCGCCGGTTCCGTCACTCACTGGTCGCCGGACGGGGCTGCCGCCTCGGCACCCCCTGCGGCCCCCCAATATCAGGTGGGCGATACCGTGGTCCACGCCAAATTCGGCGAGGGAGTCGTCATCAAGACTCATCTCACCGACGACGACCAGGAGGTGGAGATCGCCTTCCCAGGTCAGGGAATTAAAAAACTGTCGGTGAACTTCGCTCCCCTGGAGAAAAAAGAGTAGGGGCAAGGCATTCCCAGCAACAGGTCTCTCAAGCCAGATTCCAGTGCACAAACCGAAGTTGCGCCCTCAACAGGGCGTTTCGGTGGGAATGCTTTGCCCCTATCCCATTTACCCGGGTCGGGGAGACTACTTCCGCTGGTCAATCGGCACCCACTTGAGATCCATCGGGCCGATGTATTCCGAGCGGGGCCGGATGAGTCGGTTGTCGGCGTATTGCTCCATCAAATGCCCGGTCCAGCCCACAATGCGCGACATGGCAAAGATGGTGGTGAACAGATCGGCGTCAATACCCAGCGAGTAGAGCATTGGAGCGGTGTAAAAATCAACGTTGGGGTATAAGTTGCGCTCGATAAAATATGGGTCCTGGCGGGCCACACGTTCCAGCCTTTCGGCAATTTTGAACCACTTGGGATCGGTCTCTTCTGCCAACTCAGCCGCCATTTTGCGCAGGTGGCGGGCGCGAGGGTCTTCGGTCTTGTAGACGCGGTGTCCCATCCCCATCACGCGCCGGCCCTGGGCGCGGGCATTCTTAAACCACGCCTCCACGTTTTCAACCTCGCCGATCTCAAAGAGTTGCTCCATCGTAGCCTGAGTGGCTCCCCCGTGGGCCGGCCCTTTGAGGGTGCCGATGGCGCTGGTGACAGCCGAATACATGTCGGACTGGGTGGCAGCGGTCACGCGGGCCGAGAAGGTTGAGGCGTTGAACCCATGATCGGCCAGCAACACCAGATAAAGATTCATCGCGCGCATCTCGGCCTCATTTGGCTCGCGACCGTGCAGCATGTAAAGGAAGTTGGCCGCGTGGTTCAGGTCATTTCGAGGCCCCAGCGGCTCCAGCCCCTTTCGATTCCGGTCGAAGGCGGCGATGATGGTGGGGATCTTGGCTGTCAGGTCGGCGGCCTTGCGCAGATTGCTCTCGTGCGTGATGTCGTCCGCCTCGGGGTCGTTTAAGGCCAACCCCGACACGGCCGTGCGCAAGGCGGCCATCGGGTGTCCCCTTTTGGGCGTGGAACGGATCAGGTCCATCACCTGAAAAGAGACACCCCGTCGGTTGATCATATCCTGTTCAAAGGCATCGAGCTGCTGCCGGGTGGGAAGGCAGCAATGCCAGAGCATGTAGGCCACTTCCTCAAAACTGGCCCGTCCGGCCAGGTCGTGAATGTCGTAGCCCGCATAAATCAGTCGCCCTACGTCGCCGAGCACATTGCTCATTTTGCTCTGAGCGACGACCACCCCTTCCAATCCTGTTTTAACTTTTCCCATACTATAGCACTCCCTCTGTCGTTGCTAAGGTGACAGTCACTTTCAGCCCAATGATCAGGTCAGAATTTGAAAAATCACCCCGTTTTTTGCACCGGTTCAAGTGACTGTCACCTGCTTTTGCTTAAAAGGGAACAACTCTATTAACGGACAAGTACTTATGTAGTCAGAGAACCAAAAAGCCAGAGAATCGGGGATCGGAAGCGGTCCCCGATTCCCTGTCCGATTCCTGTTTTCCTCACCGCTCCTGGGCATCCACCACAGCCAGGGCAGCGATGTTGACGATGTCACGCACTTCGTCGCCGCGCTGGAGAACGTGGACCGGTTTGCCCATGCCCAGCAACACCGGCCCGATGGCCTCGGCACCGCCCAATCGCTGCAAGAGCTTGTAGGCAACGTTGGCAGCTTCCAGGTCGGGGAAGATGAGCACGTTGGCATCGCGCACCCGGCTGAAGGGATACAGTTCGTCGATGATGTCGGGCACGACGGCGGTATCGGCCATCATCTCGCCATCTACGACCAGGTCGGGCCGGCGTTCGCGCAGAATCTCAACGGCGCGCCGCACCTTTTCGGCAAAGGGGTGGCGCGTGCTGCCGAAGTTCGAGAAGCTGAGCATAGCAATGCGCGGCTCGACCTCGAAGCGACAGGCGGCGTCGGCAGCCAGGCTGGCGATCTCGGCCAGGTCTTCGGCGCTGGGATCAATGTTGACGGTAGCGTCGGAGAAGAAGTAAACTTTGTCGCGCACGATCATGATATACATGCCCGCCACTTTGTGCACGTCCTGGGCAGTGCCGACGACTTGCAGCGCAGGGCGGATGATCTCCGGGTAGTTGTGCATCAGCCCCGACACGTAAGCGTCGGCGTCGCCCATTTTCACCATCATCGGGCCAAAGTAGCTGCGCCGTCGCATCAGCGACCGGGCCCGGGACCAGGTGACTCCCTTGCGCTGGCGCAACTCGAAAAAGGCCCGGCAATAGGTTTCGTATTGCTGGCTGAACTGGGGCTCGATCACAGTCGGATCAAAGTCGAGTCCCAGGTCCTGGACGATCTGGCGCACGACCTTTGGCCGACCAAGCAGGATGGCGTGACCGATGCCCTGGTCCTCGATGGAGGCCGCCGCCCGGATGATTTTGGGCTCCTCGCCCTCGCCAAAGACAACGCGCCTGGGGTTGCCGCGTGCCTTGTTGATGATGAGACGCATCAATTCCCATCCCTTGCCCAGCCGCGCTTCCAGTTGCTCGCGGTAGACGTCCAGGTCAATCGGGCGACGGGCAACGCCGGTTTTCATGGCCGCTTCGGCCACCGCCGGCGCTTCCCAGAGCAGTACCCGGGGGTCGAAGGGTTTAGGGATGATGTAATCGGGCCCAAATTTGAGGGATTCCAGGTTATAGGCCTTGAGCACCGAATCGGGCACGTCTTCGCGGGCCAGGGCGGCCAGGGCGTGGGCGGCGGCCAGCTTCATCTCGTCGTTGATCTGGCGCGCCTGCACGTCGAGGGCTCCCCGGAAGATGAAAGGGAAGCCGAGGACGTTGTTCACCTGGTTGGGATAATCGCTGCGCCCGGTGGCGACGATGGCGTCGGGGCGAGCCTCTTTGGCCAGCTCGTATCTGATCTCCGGGTCGGGGTTGGCCATGGCAAAGACGATGGGTCGCTCGGCCATAGAGCGGACCATGTCTTGCGTCACCACGTCGGCCACCGACAGGCCCACGAAAACGTCGGCCCCTTTCATCGCGTCTTCCAGGGTGCGGGCGTCGGTCTTTTTGGCGAAGCGGGCTTTGTATTCGTTTATACCCTCTTTGCGCCCAGTGTAGATCACGCCGCGCGAGTCGAGCATGGTGATATTCTCGCGGCGGGCGCCGGCCAGGATGAACATTTCCGCGCAGGCGATGGCAGAAGCGCCAGCGCCGTTGAAGACGATTTGTACTTCGTCAATCTTTTTGCCCACAACCTCCAGG
>JAJRXB010000526.1 GCA_024276515.1 Chloroflexota bacterium | reverse complement strand
GGGCGATTCCCCCCCCGTCGCTCACCTGCCCCATCGCAGGTGCGGGCAGAATGACGGTTTGGGGCCAAACTCGAATTTAGATGCGATTGCCCTACGGTAGTCTCTCTCTTGGGTGTTGTTGACGAAGCTTTTGCGATTTTCACCGCGAAGAAAAACATAGGAAATCTTGGCGTCCTTTCCCGCAGGGATGCCGGCCTATCCCGCAGGGATGCCGGCCCATGCGGCTTGGCGGTGGAAAAGCCTCAGAGCGTGTCTGAAAATTCGGGATTAGGCGTCTGTAGTAGCGACTCACCTGCACTGCGCCGCAGTACGGTGCAAGTGTTAGTCGTTGTTTGACCCAATAATACCTAAAACTAACGACTGAAGTCGTCACTACGAGTATTTTTCAGACACGCTCTCAGATTTGCCCAACAACACTCATCGGGGACACTACATCACCTGATTCCAGATACCTGATCCCTGGTTTACTGCCGGGGTCGAATCCGATAAGAGCACGTCGTATCGCCGGAGACCCGGTGACTCTGGCGGGTGACCTCGGCGTCGAGCAAATCGACGAAGAGGGCCAGTTCGTGATTGCAGGCCTGATGGCATTCTTCGGCGATGTGTAAAATGGGGCAATGATGCTGACGCAACACGTAAGTCCCATCTTCTTGCTCTTCCCACACAGGCATGTAACCATCGGCTTCGCGCAGGCGAGTAAGTTGCTCCAGGCGGTCGGGCAGCGTGTCACCGTCCACCAGGGGACGATACGACTGGCTCAGCTCTTGCGTGCGTTGCTCGAAGATGCGGTCAACTGCCTCCCGGCCAAACAGGCTCTCAATTGCCTCAAGGACGTAGCTGGCGAGGCGGTCGTAATTATTGGGGAATAGAGAGTCGGCGGCTTCGGTCAGCCTGTATATGTGGCTGGGACGGCCCATACCGCGTTGCACCTGTTCGTGATCCACCAGCCGATCACGCTCCAGGTTGGTCAGGTGCCGGCGCACGGCGACGGAGCTGATGCCCAATTTGTCGGCCAATTCGTCGGCGGTCATGCCACCTTGCTCTTTGAGAGCAATGAGAATACGCCGGCGCGTAGCAGGCATCTGGGCATTTAACATCTCACGGGTTGTCATAGATTCCCTCTGCTATCGCCGTTTCACATTTTTGGGGCAGACCAGGCTCGGACTCTGCTCGGCCTGGCCTGCCCTTTTTCAAACACATGGCGACGCTAACTACCCGACACATGGGGTGTCGCCCTGCCCCACTGCGACGTCCATTATAGCATACTTTTTGAAACTTTGCAAGATTTAAAAACAAAAAAGTTGACAAAGTAAACCGGGTATGATACAATAGCGGCAGATTATCGCCAGAGGCCGATACAGTTCTCTGATCGTTACTACTCAGGTGCCAGGCACTTTCGGCGGGTGTCTCAAAGCCAAAATTCGCCTGTATTCATGGCCACTTTCAAGCGAAAGTGCCCTTATAAGTGCCTGGCACCTAAAGCCTGAGTAGTGACCTCTGATCTCAAAAAGAAGGAGCTTTGAAGGACAATGGCATCCACGCTAACCATTAAAGACCTGCGCGTAAGCGTCGAAGGCAAGCTGATTCTCAAGGGTCTCAACCTGGAGGTGAAGCAAGGTGAGATTCACGCCCTGATGGGACCGAATGGCTCTGGCAAAAGCACTCTGGCCTACTCGTTGATGGGCCACCCCAAGTACAAAGTTGAAGGGGGCGAGGTCTGGTTTAAAGGGCAAAACATCCTGGAACTGGCTCCCGACGAGCGGGCGCGGCTGGGTCTATTTTTGGCCTTTCAGTATCCCATAGCCATCCCCGGCGTGAGCATGGCAAACTTTCTGCGCACGGCTGTGAACGCAGTGAAGGGTGGCAAAACAAACGGCAACGGCGGGGGAGGAATCCCCATCGCCGAGTTCCGAAAGATGCTGACAGAGAAGATGGAGCTCTTGCAGATGGATAAGAGCTTCGCCCGTCGCTATCTGAACGACGGCTTCTCCGGCGGCGAGAAGAAGCGAGCCGAGATTTTGCAAATGGCGATGCTGGAGCCAGAGATCGCCATCCTGGATGAGACCGACTCTGGCCTGGACATCGACGCGCTGCGTATTGTGTCGGAGGGGGTCAACACCCTGGCCGGGCCGCACATGGGCGTTTTAATCATCACTCACTACCAACGCATTCTCAATTACGTCAAGCCTGACTTTGTGCACGTGATGGTTGATGGACAGATTATAGCCTCCGGCGGCAGCGAGCTGGCACACCAGCTTGAGGCAGAAGGTTACGACCGGTATGTCAAACAGGCGGCCGGCGGTTCATAAGCGATGAGTGATAAATCAACGGGCGACGAAGAAATGGGGATGGACTCACCGCCCCGTCGTCCCGTTGACCTGTTGCCTTGTTACACCCGTTGACCCAAATCCAGAAGGAGTGAAGGATGGCTACGACCTTCGATATTGACCTTGATGAATATAAATATGGTTTCAGCATTCCAGAGAATTACGTCTTCAAGTCTCGCAAGGGGCTGGACGAGGAGGTCATCAAAGAGATCTCGTGGATGAAGGGCGAGCCGGAGTGGATGACCAAATTCCGCCTGCACGCCTATCGCGCCTTCAAGAAACGGCCTCTGCCCCAGTGGGGCGGCAATCTGAACGAGATCGACTTCGACAACATTTACTATTACATCAAGCCGACCGAAGGGCAAGAGCGCTCCTGGGATGACGTGCCCGACGACATCAAGAACACCTTTGAGCGGCTGGGCATTCCTGAGGCCGAACGCAAGTTCCTGGCCGGCGTGGGCGCCCAGTACGAATCCGAGATGGTTTACCACAACATTCAGAAAGACCTGGAGGAGAAAGGCGTCATCTTTTTGGATATGGACTCCGGCCTGCGCGAGTACCCGGATCTGGTGCGGGAATACTTCGGCACCATCGTCCCGCCCGAAGATAACAAATTCGCCTCGCTGAACAGCGCCGTCTGGTCTGGCGGGAGCTTCATTTACGTGCCGCCCGGCGTGCGCGTGGACCTGCCCTTGCAGGCCTACTTCCGCATCAACGCTCAGAACATGGGCCAGTTCGAGCGGACGCTCATCATCGCCGACGAGGGGAGCTACGTGCATTACGTAGAGGGCTGCACCGCCCCCACCTATTCCAGCGACAGCCTGCACAGCGCCGTCGTCGAAATCATCGTCAAAAAGGGCGCTCGTGTGCGCTACTCCACCATTCAGAACTGGAGTCGCAACGTTTACAACCTGGTCACCAAGCGGGCGGCGGCTTATCAAGACGCGACGATGGAGTGGGTGGACGGCAACCTGGGCTCGAAGCTGACCATGAAATACCCGGCGGTGTGGCTGATGGGGCCGGGCGCTCACGGCGAGGTGTTGTCCATCGCCTTTGCCGGCAAAGGACAGCACCAGGACGCAGGGGCTAAAATCGTGCACGCCGCACCGTACACCAGCTCGGTTATTACCAGCAAGAGCATCAGCAAGGGGGGTGGACGGACCACCTATCGTGGCCTGCTCAAGGTCGCGCCGGGCGCTGTGGGCAGCAAGAGCAACGTCGTCTGCGACGCGCTCATCCTGGACGAGCACTCTGCCTCCGACACCTTCCCTTACATCGAGATCGAAGAGGACGACGTGAGCGTCGGCCACGAGGCGACCGTCTCCAAAGTCTCCGAGGAGCAGCTCTTCTACCTGCAAAGCCGGGGCATCAACGAAGCCCAGGCCGCGAGCATGATCGTCAGCGGGTTCATCGAGCCCATCGTCAGGGAACTTCCAATGGAGTACGCACTGGAAATGAACCGTCTCATCGAATTGGAAATGGAAGGGTCGGTAGGATGATGACCTCTCAACGAAACACAACGACCAAAGACCCCACAATCGAGGCCGGAGTGTTCACGCGCGACGCAGCGACCGCTCTTTCGGAACGCCTGAACGAGCCGGCCTGGATGAAAGAGAAACGGCAAGTGGCGTGGAGCATTTTCGAAGAGACGCCCATGCCCACCACCAGCGACGAAGACTGGCGACGCACCGACATTCGTCCCCTGAAGTGGGACCGGTTGCGCCCGTTTGCCGAGAGCAGCGTGAAACCGGCCTCGCAACTGGCAGACCTGCCCGATTACCTGCGGGCCGCCCTGGACGAAGGGCAGGAAGCCGCCGGCCGGCTGGCCCTGGTCAATGGACAGGTGGTGTATCACGAGCTGGCCGAAGGACTGGCCGCCCAGGGTGTGATCTTCACCGATATGAACACTGCCGTGCGCGAGCACCCCGACCTGGTTCAGAAATACTTTATGACCGAGTGCGTGGCTCCCAGCGACGGCAAGTTCGCCGCCCTGAACGGCGCGTTCTGGCAGGGGGGGACCTTCATCTACGTTCCCGAAGAGGTGGAGATCAAACAACCATTCCAGGTAGTCATCGCGTTGGAAGGCGAGGGCACGGCCATCTTTCCCCACACCCTCATCGTCGCCGAGCGATTTGCCAACGTCACCTGCATCGAAGAGACCGTCTCCCGCAGGGATGCTGGCCTATCCCACGGGGATGCCAGCCTATCGCCCGATGGCGGGGGCCAGGCCCTCAACGACGGCGTCGTCGAGATCATCGCCGGCGACGGCGCGCAGGTGCGCTACGCAGAAGTGCAACGCTGGGGAGATAACGTCTTCAACTTCAACACCAAACGGGCCATCCACCGCCCGGACAGCGTGGTGGTGTGGGAGATGGGCCAACTGGGCAGCCGTCTCACCAAAACCTACGTGGACGACATCCTCACCGGCAACGGCTCTTTCGCCAAGTTCAACGGGGTTTATTTTGCAAGCGGCAAGCAGCACATAGACCTCGACACCCTGGCCCATCACATCGGCCGGGGCACGGGGGGAGACTTGTTGCTCAAAGGCGCAGTCAAAGACAACGCCCGTGCCGTCTTCCAGGGGATGATTCGGATCGACCCCACCGGGCAGCAGACCGACTCGTATCTCAAGAACGACAACCTGTTGCTCAGCGATCACACCCGGGCCGATAGCATCCCCAGTTTGAAAATCGACGCCAACGACGTGCGTGCGTCTCACGGCGCGACCGTGGGACGTATTGACGAGGAACACATCTTTTATCTGCAAAGCCGGGGCATTCCGCGCGACGTCGCCGTGCGTATCATCGTGAAAGGCTTCTTCGCCAGCGTCTTCGACCGTATGAGCCAGGAGCGCGTCCGCGAGAAGCTGGCGGCGGCCGTGTCGGCCAAACTGGGCGGCCCCCGAGACTAAAAGGTCAAGTCACAGGGCGAACACCGGCGCACGAACGATCTGTTGCCGAAAACAAATGGTATATTGTAGGGGCAGACCAATGTGCCTGCCCGCTACAGGGCGAACATCGGGGCACGAACGATCTGTTGTCGAAAACAATTGGTATACTGTAGGGGCAGACCGACGTGTCTGCCCGCTACAGGGCGAACACATCGGTTCACCCCTACGGGCTTTTGCCGAAATAGCGGCGATGGATTATAATGGCCCTCTGGACGTGCCGGGCGCGAGGTGGTGGTGATCCGCGGCCGGCGAACTCCCTTAAGAGGGCCGTCAAGCGATACGTCACCCACCAAACCACGACCAAAGCAGGTGTCGAGTGACCAATCCCAGACGGAACGAGACAGACTATGTTTGACGTTGACACCATCCGGCAAGATTTTCCCATCCTCAACCAAAAGGTGAACGGCAAGCCGCTGGTTTACCTGGATAGCGGAGCCAGTTCGCAAAAACCGTCGTCTGTCGTCCAGGCGATGGACGAATGCTACCGCACCTATTACGCCAACGTCCATCGCGGCATCTATCAATTCAGCGAAAAAGCATCGGCCGCCTACGAAGGGGCGCGCAAAAAGGTGGCGCGTTTCATCAATGCCAAAAGCTGGCGCGAAGTCATCTTCACCCGCAACGCCACCGAAAGCATCAATCTGGTGGCCTATGCCTGGGGACGACACAACGTCAAAGCCGGCGACACCATCCTCATCACCGAGATGGAACACCACGCCAACATGGTCCCCTGGCAACAACTCGCCGCCGAGACCGGCGCCCGCGTGGCCTACATCCCGGTCGACGGGCGTGGGTATTGCGACATGGCCGCCTTTGACCGGATGATCAACGACTCCGTCAGATTGGTCGCCGTCACCCAAATGTCCAACGTGCTGGGGACCGTCACCCCGGTTGGAGAGATAGCCGCCAAAGCGCACGCGGTGGGTGCGCTGGTGCTGGTGGATGGCGCGCAGGCCGTGCCTCACATGCCCACCGACGTGCAGGCCTTCGACGTGGACTTTTTGGCCTTCTCGGGACACAAGATGCTGGGCCCCACCGGCATTGGCGTGCTCTACGGCAAACGAGAAATCCTGCAAGAGATGCCCCCCTTCCTCACCGGAGGCGATATGATCCGCCAGGTGACGTTTGAAGGGGCAGAATGGAACGATCTGCCGTGGAAATTCGAAGCAGGCACGCCGGCCATCGTCGAAGCGATTGGCCTGGGCGCAGCAGTAGACTATCTCAACCGCCTGGGGATGCACCAGGTCCGCAAGCACGAGATCGAGCTGACGGCCTACGCCTTTGACCAACTGGGCCAGGTAGAAGGCATTCGCATCTATGGGCCACCCGACCCCACGGCACGGGGCGGAGCCGTGGCCTTTACCCTGGGCGACATCCACCCCCACGACCTGGCCACCATCCTCGACCGGGAGGGAATCGCCATCCGGGCCGGTCACCATTGCGCCATGCCGTTGCACCAAAAGCTGGGCCTGACTGCCACCGCCCGCGCCAGCTTTTACATTTACAACCGCCCGTCCGACATCGACCGTCTGGTCGAGGCGCTCGACAAAGCCCGCGAACTCTTCAGCATTTGAGACCTGGGATTGGAGATTCGCCGACTCGCCGATTCATTGACAGTACTTACGCAGTTTAGGTTTGTAGTGACGACTTCCCTGGCCTGCTGCCAGGACAGGCAGTCGTTGATTGCGTGCATTATGAAGCCTAAAACGACTGACACTTGCACCGCACTGCGGCGCAGTGCAGGTGAGTCGTCACTACGGACCCTATTTTTGTGCTCAACTGCGTAAGTGTCATACACCAATACATCGTTTCGCCGCTCCTTTGCTGAAGTACCTCGTGAATACTAAATATTGTGCATTCATGCGTACTTAGGTACTATATGTTGTGCCGCGCGTTTTATGTCACGAAACGATCTATTGGCGTATGACACGTAAGTACTATCATTGACTCGCTGATTCGCTGACACACTGATTCGACACATGGACGACTTCTACCGCGAAAACATTCTTGACCACTACCGCAACCCGCGCAACAAGGGCCGGCTGGAGAATCCAACCCACACCCACGAGGAACTCAACCCTCTGTGCGGTGACGTCATCCGCATAGACCTGCACGTGAACGACGAGGGCGTGATCGACCAGGTACGGTTCGACGGCAAGGGATGCGCCATCAGCCAGGCTTCGGCCTCGATGTTGACCGAGATGATCCAGGGCAAAACCCTGGACGAAGCAAAACAACTGAGCAAAGAAGACATCCTGGAGGCCCTGGGCATCGAGATCGGCCCGGTGCGTCTTAAATGTGCGCTTCTATCGCTCAAGGTCCTCAAAGCCGGCATTTATGGCCTGCCCAACTGGACCGGCGAAGACGAGGATGATTGGTAAAGGGTCATCTATGTCAGAGTTCGTCAAAGTTGCAACCACGTCCGATCTGGCTCCCGGCGAAAAAATGCTGGTGGAATACCAGGGTTCGCCGGTCGGCCTGTTCAACATTGACGGCGAATTCTACGCCATTCACGACGTTTGCACCCACGACGGCGGTCCGCTGGTGGAAGGGGAACTGCACGGCGACGTGATCGTCTGTCCACGCCACGGCGCTCGCTTCGACGTGAAGACCGGCGCTGTCCGCACCTTGCCGGCCTACGCGCCAGTGCCAACTTACCGGGTGAAGATCGAAGGCGACGACATTCTCATCGCCCCCCAGGAGCAGGAGGACGAATGACGAATGACCAAAAAGGAGACGTTATGACCGAAGAGACAAAAATCACAGAAGAGACTGTGCGAGAAGCCTTGCGTGGCGTGCTCGACCCAGAACTGCACCTGGACGTGGTGACCCTGGGCCTCATCCGCGAGATCGACGTAGACGCATCGCCCGTAGGCCTGAAAATGATCCTCACCACTCCTTTCTGTCCCTATGGCCCCTGGATGGTTCAACAGGTGAAAGAGATGGCCGAGAAGGCAGTGGGGGGTGAGGTCAGAGTCGAGGTGCTTGCAGAGCAATGGCACCCCGAGATGATGGAGGACCCCACCCTGCTGGGCTTCTTTTAGCCCCCTGCCCCCGCGTTGACCTGGCCCCCAAAGTGCTTGTCCAGAAATAACTTCGTACTTTACCGACCCTGCGCTCAGTTTACGCCTGATTTGCCGACAAAAATGCGAAGTTATTGACGGACAAGTACAAATGCGTACCGGGCAAGGCCGGCGCGACCAGACCTGGGATGAAGATTGCAGGGTGAAAAATGCCACACGACACAACCGATATACCCAGACTCCTTATTCTGCCCGCTGATGCTCTTATCTTGCACGAAGACGTCGACCTCCGAAGAGTCGAGCCGCTGGTCGAGCGGCTTCGAAGAGACGGTTTCCTTAAAAATCCGCCCGTCGCTGCGCCCATTGACTGCCCGCTTGGGTGTCAGGGGCGACACGTCATCCTGGATGGCGCCAATCGCACCACCGCCTTGTGGAAGCTGAAGTCGCCGCACCACCTGGTTCAGGTGGTGGACTACCACGAAGTGGAGCTGGACACCTGGGGACACCTGGTCACCGGCATCCCCCGGCAGGTGTTCACCCAAGCCCTGGCAAAGGCAGGGCTGGAGCTGGAACCCACCACCCGCCAGGACGCCCGCGAGCGATTAGCGCGCCGCGAAATCGCTGCCTCCGTCACCGACCTCGACGGCAACGTGTTTGCCGTGCTCGGAGCCGACTCCCTGACCTCCGAAACCGAGGCACTGCGACGGTTGACGTCGGTTTACAATGGACGGTCGGTCATTCACCGCGTGAAAACCGACCATATGGCCGATTTGCTTCCCTATTACGACGACGTGGTCGCCCTCATCCGCTTTCCGCGCTACAAACCGGGCGAGATTCTGCGGCTGGCCGACGATGGGCACAAGTTGCCTACTGGCATCACTCGGCATATAATTCAGGGGCGCGCGTTGCGGGTAAACGTGCCGCTGTCGGTGCTGATGGACGAGCATCGCACCACCGAGCAAAAAAACGAATGGCTGCGCGATTGGATTAAACAAAAACTCGCTCACCGCCAAATTCGCTATTACCAGGAATCTACGTTCCTTTTCGACGAGTAAGATTTCATCATCGAAGCGCGTCTTTTAATCAACAAGGATGTACGGGATAAACAGGATATGAGAAGATTACACAAATGATGCATCCCGTCTATCCTGTGTATCCCTGTTCGAACCAATAGAGGAGAAAAGATCCAATGACTTGCCAGTCGATTGCACTCAAGTGCGTTTGTATTAAGCGGGGACGGTAGCTGGACCTTCGGGGTAGAGGGTCCCGGCTACGG
>JAJRXB010000525.1 GCA_024276515.1 Chloroflexota bacterium | reverse complement strand
GTGCGCCGTGCAGGTGCTCGCCGAGTAAGCGTTCACCCCCTCCACCTACGAGGGGGCGGGTTGGGGTGGGGGTGGGGAGGACGTCGGAGAAACGCCCTGCATCCAGGACGGAATCTCTCTCCGAGCGAGATTCCACCCTCCCCCGGCCCCTCCCTGTCAGGGAGGGGTGAACGCTTACTTCGCCGACTCGCTCGAAACGGAGACGCAGCGCGTCGTGGTGAACCAGCAGATGTCCCACCGCCGCCGCCAGCAGCGAGGGGTCGAGAGGCTCCCGCACTTCGAGCAATATATCCTGGTTCCAGTGGTGCGGGTCTGGCAGATCGCGTTCGAAGAACCATCGCTGGATGGGGGTGAGGGGCAGCGGGCCTTCCACGATCCCTTGTTCGGCCTGGATAGCCCGGCCTGTGCCGGCCACCACGGCCAACCTGGCAACCGTCGGGTGCTCGAAAAGCTGTCTGGGGGTCAGACGTAGCCCCGCCTGGTTGGCCCGGGCGATGACCTGGATGCTGAGGATGGAGTCGCCCCCCAACTCGAAGAAATTGTCGTGGACGCCCACCTGTTCGACGCCGAGCACCTGGGCCCAGATGTCGGCCAGGATTTCCTCTTTCTGTGTGCGAGGGGGGACGAAGGTGCTCTCTAGCTGGGGACGGGTCTGGTCGGGGGCAGGGAGTGCCCGTCGGTCTACCTTGCCGCTGGGCGTCAGGGGCAGCGCGTCCAGCACCACGAAGGCGGAGGGAACCATGTAGTCGGGCAATTTCTCTTTCAGGAAAGTCCGCAAGTCGCCGACCAGGGACGGGGAACGAAGGGCGATGGAGGGAGTGCTTTCGTCCTCCGTCTTTCGTCCGTCGTCGTCTTTCGGCACCACGTAGGCCACCAGCCGCTTGTGACCGGCTTCGGCGTCCCGGGCCAGGACGACGGCCTCCCGCAAGCCTGGGTGTTCCTCCAGCACGGCCTCGATCTCGCCCAACTCGATGCGAAAGCCGCGTACCTTCACCTGATGGTCAATCCGCCCCAGGAACTCGATGTCCCCGCTGGGCAGGTAGCGGGCCAGGTCGCCGGTTTTGTAGAGGCGGGTGTCTGTCTCTACCCCCCCCGCTCCCCCCCCTATCAGGGGGGGGACAAAGGGGGGGGGGGGGGTGGGGGGGCCGGAGAAACTGCCCCCCTCCGGGCGAGATTCGACCCTCCCCCGGCCCCTCCCTGCCAGGGAGGGGGGAACGCTTGCATCCCCCTCTGTCCCCTCCCTGTCAGGGGCGGAGGGGGTGGGGGCAGCAAATGGATTGGGGATGAACCGCTCGGCGGTCAGGTCTGGTCGGTTCAGGTAGCCCCACGCCAGGCCCACGCCGCCGACGTGCAGCTCCCCCGGCACGCCGATGGGCACTGGTTGCAGGTGAGCGTCCAGCAGATAGATTTGCGTGTTGGCGATGGGTCGCCCGATGGGCACGTTGGTCATTCCCTCCCTGACGTCCTTCACCCGATAGAGGGACGCCGCAATCGTCGTCTCGGTCGGACCGTAACCGTTGAAGAAACGGCGTCCGGGCGCCCAGCGGGTCACAATATCAGGGGAACAGGCCTCTCCCGCCGACATAATGGTCTGCAAGGCAGGCAGTCCCTCGGTGGGCAGAACTTTGAGTACCGTTGGGGGCAGGGTGGCGATGGTAATCGCCTGCTCTTGCAACAGTCGGTGCAAGTCCGGCGCTGATAATAAGGTCTCTGACCGAGCCAGGTGCAAGGTGGCCCCCGTCAACAGAGCTGTGAAGATGTCCCAGACGGAGGCGTCAAAACTGAACGAGGCGAATTGCAGCACGTGGCTGCCCGGCCCGGCCTCGAGGTCCTCAGTGAAGACTGTGACCAGATTGCACAGCCCCCGGTGCTTCAACAACGTCCCCTTGGGCCGGCCCGTCGAGCCCGACGTATAAATGGCGTAGGCCAGGTTGTCAATCGTCACCTCGCTAATGGGCCTCTCCTCGCTCTCCTGGGCGATGAGCTCCCAGTCGGCGTCCAGGCAGATCGTATTACGTGTTACGTTTTGCGTTTTACGGTTTATCTCTAAGTGCTCCAGCAGGTGTGCCTGGGTCAGCAGCACCGGCACCTGCGAATCCTCGATCATAAAGGCCAGCCGCTCCTGCGGATAGGTCGGGTCCAGCGGCAGGTAGGCCCCGCCTGCTTTGAGAACTCCCAACACGCCCACCACCATCTCCAGCGAGCGCTCGACGCAGATGCCCACCAGCACCTCCGGCCCCACTCCCAGCTTTTGCAGACGATGGGCCAGTTGGTTGGCTCGCCGGTCCAGCTCCTCGTAGGTCAACCGCTGTTCTTCGCCGCTCCCTGCACCTGCCGGAGGGAAGACAACCGCGATAGCCTCCGGGGTCTGCTCGACCTGGGCTTCGAACAACTCGTGAGCACATTTGTCCTGGGGGTATTCTCTCCTGGTAGCGTTCCACTTGACCAGCAATTGCTGCCGTTCGGCCTCGGTCAGGAGCGGCAGTGTCGAGATGGGTTGGTCTGGGTCGGTGGCGATGCCCTTCAGCAAGGTCTGCAGATGTCCCAGCAGCCGCCGGATGGTGCCGGCGTCGAAGCGGCGGGTATCGTAGGCCACCAGCAGTCCCATCTGCCGGCCCGGCGACACCGCTACCGTGAGAGGGTAGTTGGTTCGGGTAAAGGTGCGTCCCCACTCGATCTGCAGGCTGCCATCCTGCTCCCGCAGGGCGTCATCCACCGGGTAGTTTTCGAAGACCAGGATGCTCTCGAATAAAGGCAAATCTCGAGGCACCTCGCTCCAGCCCTGGATCTCCACCAGCGGGCTGTACTCATACTGGCGCAATTCCGCCTGTTGCGCCTGTAATTCCTTCAGCCAGGGGAGGACAGGAACCTCGGGCCGCACCTGTACCCGCACCGGCAGGGTGTTGATGAAGAGTCCCACCATCGACTCGACCCCTGCCAACTCTGCCGGCCGACCGGAGACGGTGGTCCCAAAGACCACGTCTTCCTCGCCGCTGTAGCGGCTCAGGAGGATGGCCCAGGCTCCTTGCACCAACGTGTTCAGAGTCAACTGGTGCCGCCGGGTCAGGGCTTCCAGTGCCGTTGTCGTCTCTATCGGCAACCGCACCCGCTGCAAGGCATAGTCTTCTTTTCCTTCGACGAGCTCAGGACGCGGCCCTTCGGCGGGCTCAGGGCGCGCTCCTTCGACTGTCAGCGGCGTTGGCGCGGTAAAGCCCTTGAGAGTCCGTTGCCAGAATGCCTCCGCATCTGCTACGTCCTGTTGCTGCAACCAGGCGATGTAATCTCGGTAAGGGCGGGGCAGTGGCAAGGAGATGTTTTGGCCCTGTTGAAAAGCTTCGTAAAAGGCAAAGACTTCCCGGACAAGAATAGGCTGGGACCAGCCGTCCAACAGCAGGTGGTGATGGCTCCACACAAACTGATAAGTATCTTCGGCGGTCCGTATCAAAGCCAGCCGGAGCAGCGGCGCTTCCGCCAGATCAAAGCCTTGCTCCCGGTCTGCCTGGAGAAAAGCCTCCAACCGTGCCTCTATTTCCTCCTCGGGCAGCCCCCGCCAGTCCAGCTTCTCCAGGGGCAACTTCACCCGCCGGTGCACCACCTGAAGAGGTTCCTCCAAACCCTCCCACAAAAAGGCGGTTCGCAAGGCCGAATGCCGGTCCACGACCTGTTGCCAGGCCTGCTCAAAGGCTGGGACGTTCAAATCACCGCGCAGGGTCCAGCTCGACTGCTCGAAATACACCCCGGTATCAGGGGCATACAGGCTGTGGAACAGCATGCCCTGCTGCATAGGCGAAAGGGGATAGATGTCTTCAATATTTCTCGTGTTCATATCTTGACTTTACCCTTGTCCATCCTCGCCAGCAGCTTGTTCAGCTTTTTCTGGTCAAGGCTCGCCAGCGGAAAGTCCGAGGGGGTGACGCCTCCTGCCTCAGGTGACTGGCAGTGGGCGATGATAGCCCGCAACGCCTCGGCAAAGTTTTGCGCCAGCCTCTCCACCGTGGTCCGCCGGTACAGGTTCTCACTGTAGATCCATTCCACCCGGAGCCGGCCTCCGACGATGCTCCCGCTGATGTCCAGCAGATGACTCCGCCTTCCCCGGGGGCTGCGATCAGGCCCTCTGGACTCCTGGGCTGGTCCAAATGGCGACTCCTCCGGCAGCACCTGATCCAACTGTCCCAGGTAATTGAAGCCCACCTCCGGTCTCGGCGATGCTTGCAGTGGCCTGGCGATCTCCTCATCCTTGCACAGATAGCGCAGCAAGCCGTAGCCGATGCCCCGATGGGGAACCTGTCGAAGCTGCTCTTTGACCGTCTTCAAGGTCTCCCCTGGCCCATCTGCCCCTTTCAGGTCCAGCCGCACCGGGAAAGCCGTCGTAAACCAGCCGACCGTGCGGGACAGGTCCACGTCTTCCAGGATGTCCTCTCGGCCGTGTCCTTCCAGTTCGACCAGAAGAGCCTGCGAGCCGGTCCACCGGGCAAAGGCCTGCGCCAGCGCCGCCAACAATACGTCGTTGATCTCGGTGCGGTAGGCGGCGGGAACCTCACCCAGCAGGGCCTGGGTCTCCTCGGCGCTGAGTGACACGGTCACAGTGCGCGCCGAGCCCTCTGTGTTCTCCCCATCTGGATAATCCACCGGCAGCCGGACGATTTCACTCTGAGAGACGGACAGCCAGTAGGGCAACTCCTTCCGCACCGTCTCCGTCTGCGCGTACTCGGCCAGCCGCCGCGCCCAACGCTGGAAGGAGGTGGTCTTGGGCGGCAACCCCCGGCCAGGGACCCGCGGCCGCACTCCCTCTCCCCGGCTGATCTGCCGGTAGACGGCCTGCAAATCTTCCAGCAAGATCCGCCAGGAGACGCCGTCCACCGCCAGGTGATGGATCACTATCAGCAACCGGCCCGGCCGCTCCGGCCCCAGGTCGAAGTAGGCCACTCGCAGCAGCGG
>JAJRXB010000035.1 GCA_024276515.1 Chloroflexota bacterium | reverse complement strand
CGTGTACAACGCCGCCGTGGGACTGACCGCCTTCCCGGCCAGTCTCATCGCGGGGTTGCTGTGGCAAGGGGTCGGGGGGTGGCAGGGATTTGGGCCCAGCGCCCCCTTCCTATTTGGGGCGGCGTTGGCCCTGGCAGCGGTCGTCTTGTTGGCCCTGTGGCTGCCAAGAGGGGAGGTGGTTGAAGGGTGAACCGACGATAGATGGGCAAAGTGATGTGCGAAAAGCAGATTCGACTTGCGTTTAAATAGATGGGAGTGAGGGCGAGACGTTCCCAGCATCGAGTTCGCCAGGCCAGGCTCCGTTAACGGACCGAGAGTAGAGTTGTTCCTGAATAAATTTGTGCTGAGGTGACAGTCACTTTTAGCCCAATGATCAGGTCAGAATTTGAAAAATCACCCCGTTTTTTGCGCCAGTTCAAGTGACTGTCACCCGCTTTTGCTTAAAAGGGAACAATTCTAGTCTTCATAGCGCAAGGCTTGGGTCGGAGTGCCTCGCCCATGCCGGCAGGCACGGACGGATCGTTCGTGGACCGTGGACCGAAAAAGAGTTGACAGGGGGTGCAAACCGTTATACAATGATAGCGGCTGATAAAGAATTCTGTAACCGTTCAGGTAGACGTTCAGAATGGGCCTAACTACCTCTAGATTCGTCATTGCGAGCGAAGCGAAGCAATCTCCAGGTCTCACTGCTGTGAATGACGGGGATTGCTTCGTCACTTCGTTCCTCGCAATGACACCCCCTGAACGCTTACAGAATTCTTTCACTTTACTCAACTTTGTTCTCCCCGCTGTTGAGAAGCATTACAACGCAAATTAGACCTCGTTGACCGCGAGCAATTTGCCATACAAACCTCTTCTCCCCTTCATTCACCTATTTTATTTTTCACTGCTACTGACCGGGTTTCACTTCAATTTCCACGTCTGATATAGTAGTCCGCTGTCTCTGCCAGCAGCCTTTTTGTGAGCAGATGCCATCTCTCCGGGTGGCATGGGTAAGGTGTGCCTGGATCAAAAGCGGCTCCTTAAAATCCTAGGATAACAGGGAATGGAAAACCTGATCGGAAAAACTCTGGGGCAGTACGAAATCAGAGAGAAAATCGGGCGGGGCGGTATGGCCCACGTTTACAAAGCCTACCAACCTGGCCTGGACCGTTTTGTAGCGGTGAAAGTCCTGTCACCCGCCCTGGCCGAGGAGGAGGGCTTCACCGAGCGCTTCCAGCGCGAAGCCCTGTCTGTTGCGCGCCTGCATCATCCCAACATCCTGGAAGTGTATGACTTCGGCGCGCAGGAGAGTTACAATTATCTTGTAATGCGCTACGTGGAGGATTCCAGGACCCTGGGTGACTTGATCCAGGAAGGGGCCTCGATAGACAGGCTGATCAACTACATCATCCAGGTGGCCGATGCGCTGAACTACGCTCACGAGCGAGGGGTTATCCACCGTGACGTCAAACCGAGCAACATCCTCATCAGCGGCCGGTGGGCGCTGCTGGCCGACTTCGGCCTGGCCAAAATCGCAGCCACTTCCAGCCAACTGACCGGGACCGGCGTTGGCATCGGCACCCCGGCGTATATGTCGCCAGAGCAGGCGTCTGGCGCCAACCTCGTAGACCACCGCACCGATATTTACGCCCTGGGCGTCATTCTTTACAGAATACTGACCGGCAGCGTGCCCCACAACGCCCCCACCCCCTTCGCCATCCTCGCCAGGCGTTGCAGCGAGCCCGTTCCCTCTCTCCGTGAGGTTAACCCCGACGTCCCTGAGAGCCTCGACCACGTCGTCCTTCGCTCGCTGGCTACGGAACCGGATGGTCGCTACAGTTCAGCCATCCACTTTGCAGAGGCGCTCAGGAAAGCCAGGGAAGATCCCAGCTATCAAGAGAGAGCAACCATCACCATCCCCACCGAGCAGGGAGAGACGGGCCTGGTTAGCGGGTCGGCCGACGGGGGGAAGGCGACTGTCGCCTCTCAGGGTGAAATGCCGGCCTCCGCCAAAGTCGCTGCCCGGCGGAAGAACCTGATCCTTATCTTCGGTGGGGTGGCAGCAGCGGTGATTGCCGCCGGTGCTCTTGTTTTTCTCCTGTTATCCGTGGTCGCTGGCAGCGGCATCTTCGCCGCCCAACCCAAAACTTCCCCCAATGCTGAATTGCCCGCCGCTGCTTTCGAAACTGAGACCCCAACCTTGCCCACCGAGACCCCCGTCCCCACCCCCATCCCGCCCGGCACTCCCTCGGCCATAGCCAGGACGGACCTGGCGGTGCGGAGCGGTCCCGGCGATGACTATGAACTGCTGGGCTACCTGCCTGAGGGGGCGATGGCCGAAATCATCAGCCGGGATAGGGCGGGGGGGTGGTGGCAAATTAAGACCAGTCTGGCCGCCGAAGGTGTGGGCTGGATCAGAGCCGGCCCGAACTTTTCCGAAGCGACCGGCGCCGACAACCTGCCCATCGCCCTGGCTCCCCCCACCCCCACGGGCACTGCCACGCCCACTCCCAGTGCCCCCCCGCCAACTGCCACCTCTGTCCCCAACACACCTATCCCAACCAATACGCCCATCCGTCCGGCCTCCACCGCGACCCCGACAGCGCCGCCGGCTCCACCCACGGCGACCAAAGTCCCCATCACGGCGGCCGGCCAGTTTACCCTGCTCAAGCCCATTTCGCTCGATGAGCCCACCTTCGGCCCCACCGAGTTCGAGTGGCAGTGGAACGGCACGCTTGGGTCCGATCAGGGCTTTGAGGTGCGCGTCTGGCGGGAGGGTGAGCCGCCGGCCGGCGTTCACAACGCCGTGGAAGACAACAAAAACGGCAAGGTGGTCGTCCTGGGTAACGACACCTACCGCCTGACGGTGGACATTCGCGACGCGTATGGGGTGCAGGGCCGCAGCGGAGAGTATCTGTGGACGGTGGTGCTGGTGCAGATCAGCCCCGAATACAAGGACCTGGGCACGCAAGCCACCCCCGGTCGCCTGCGCTTCGAGGCAGGGGGTGGTGGTGAGGATGAGGGGGGTGATGGCGGCAAGCCCACTTTTTGAGACCTGAGTGCCTATCCGAACAAACTCAATCCTCACGCTGGACAACAGTCCAGAGGAATGTGCTCCCAGCAAAGCGAAGTCTGGGAGGTTAAAAACTTGGAGGCTAAGCAATGAAGCCTTACAGAATATTTACCACACTGCTCGTCTGCGTTTTGCTATTGGGGCTGGCCGTATCTGCCAACGCTGATGACCCCACAAAATCAGCCGGCACCCCCCCTGGACCAGCCAGCAATCCCCCTCCCCCCAAAGGTGCGTTTGACCCGGTTCCCGGCCAAGAGATCGAAATGGTGCTAGACCCAGCTACAGCCAGCGTAACCCGCATAGAATTGGCCGAAGATGACGAAACGCTGGTCCCGGCTCCGCCAGTTCAGAGGGGTTCCGCGCCTGGCCCGATTATGCCGGGCCAATTTGATGGGGAAACTCTCCAAATCATTCCCAGTAGCGCCGACGCCATCGATGATCTACTAATTGGCAGCCCGAGGCGGAGTGACGCGGCTGGTCAGGAAATCGGCGCCGCCAGCTCCACGCAGATAATGTTTGAGGATTTTGAGAGCACTTTTAATCCACCCGATCCGCCCGGTTGGAGCCGCAGTAGCCCGCCTGTTTGGGATGACGTAGATTGCTTTCCAATAGAGAGTGGCGGTGTTCGGTCAGCCTGGGCGGCAGACCTGACGGGCCTTGATCCCTGCGACTCCACCAGCCCCGATGATTACGCAAACAATATGAACTCCTGGCTCATCTATGGCCCTTTCAGCCTGACCGATGCCCGATCAGCCTTTCTTGACTTTTACTTCAGGATGGTCAGTGAGAGTTGTGCTCCAATTACTGATTGTGATTATTTCTTTTGGGGAGCTTCTATCGATGGGACGCATTTCTATGGTCCGGCGCGTGCAGGGACCTACACCACTGGTCCCTTTAACAATGGCTATAACTTTGCCACCTTTGACCTGGCAGATGTTTACACCCTGGGAGACCTGACCGGCCAACCCCAGGTGTGGATAGCTTTTGCCTTTGTAAGCAACGATTCAGTCACTGCTCAGGGCCCTTTCATTGATTACATCAGCCTGCGTAAGAATACCGACCCCCGCGCGTATCTCACCGACGAAAACTTTGACGTAATAGATTTCCCCAATCAGTTCTGGGAGAGTTTTGACAACGATGGAGCCACCAATGGCGATTACCGCTGGGATGATGTGTCTTGTTTTGCCCGCTCTGATGGTTGGTCTATGTGGCCGGCGGATGAAGGGGCCGGTGGTGGTCTCGATCCATGCTCACCATCATTCAACAACTACCCCAACAATGCGCAATCGTGGTTGGTGCATGGACCCCTCGACCTGACCAGGGCCACCGAGGCATGGGTAGATTTCCACTTCCGAAATGATAGCCAAGAAGATTATGACTATTTTTGTTGGATGGCTTCAGCAGATGGCGCCAGTTACTCAGGATTTTGCATCAGTGGAACTCAAAGCGGGGGCCCTCACAGCAACGGGTATAACTTGATGCGTTTTGACCTCAGTGATCCATGGGTAGGAGACTTGCGAGGAGAACCTGAGGTCTGGCTGGCTTTTATCTTCCAAAGCGATGATTCAATCACGGGCCAGGGACCGTTCCTCGATGATGTCAGCGTCATCGTTGAGCGGCTAGCAGCCGAGCCACCCGCCGATCAGGTATTCCTGCCCGTCGTGTTTAAAGGCCCTGCCGTCGCTCTGACCAATCTCTATGTTCAAAACGACACTACAGGTAATGCGTCGTACACGGTACATAACACGCCTGAAGGCAACATCACCTGCAATAATATCCCGGCCGGGACCACAAAGTTTTGTGGCAGCTTTACTTCTGGCACCTATAATGTGGGTGTCAGCACGACACAGTGCGGCTCAAATTCCGGCGAGGTGTTCTTCATGGCCGGTGATGTCACGCGCGTGGTGCGCTGTGTGTCCAACTGAAGGGCGTGCGCAAGTGCGCGGAGAGTCGTGGAGGGGCGGGCTGCGAAACCCGCCCCTCCTTTAGTTTTGCGCCCGTCACAGGCCGGCGACCAGACCTCGCAGGATGCGGGTCAACCAGTCGTGGAGGGGCCAGGCCGAAGGAGGCAACGTCCCGGCGACCAGATCGGCCCGCAGCGAGCCCAGCGCGCGCACCAGCAGCGCTTCTGCCTCCTCTGCGGCGGCCTGCGCCCCCTCGAAGGCCCTCCGGTATCCCTGGATCGTCAAAGCACCCTCGGCGGTTTCTGCGATGGCGCGGATTGCCTCCGCCAGCGCAGGCGCGGCCTGGGCGCAGGCGTCGCGGACCGGGATCAGATGCTCCCACTCCTGAGACGTGAGGGCCGACAGGTCGGCCAGGCTGGGAGGCGAGATGGCCGGCTCGCCCCGCACCTCGCTCGCCAGCCGCTCCAGCCGGCCCAGGGAGGCGGCTGCCCGGCGGGCGGCGAGTCGTGCTTCCGCCAGGCTCCGTTCTGCAATCCGAAGGTCTTCCACCGTGGGGGACGGCCCCTCGCCGGCCAGGGGCTCTGCGCTGGCCAGCGCCTCGGCCAGCGCCCGGCACATCTCCCCTGCCCGGCGTAGGGTTTGTGCCTTCCCCATCAGCAGCGAGGTCAGGTACTCCCGCAAGAGACCGGCCAGCGGGGCGGACGGGTCGTTCAAAAGGATGAACACGTCGGTTTCTCCGGCTTCGTCGGCGGCCACGTAGTTGAGATAGAGCTTGTCGCCTCGCGTCCGGCTGGCGATGTCGAGAAGCCGCCCGTCGAGCAGCAGACGATAGAGGGCGTAGCCATCCGCCGGGCGGGGCAACCGGACCCGGCGGCTTTCCGCCCCCGTCACCAGGATGCCCCCCGCCACCTGCTTCACCCCTTGCTCCATCCCCAGCAAGATCGCCTTCACCGACCAGAACCGGCGGTCCGGGTGGCCATCCGCCCGCAGGGGGGCGTCCATCGCCCAGCGGACGTTGGCGCCGACCTCTGGCGGTTCGGGGTCCACCTGCACGGCGTGCGCCAGTTCGACGGGGAGCGTCGGCGATAGCTCGTTGGGGTGGGTGAGGATAGGTATTGTCCAGCCCATCTCGCGCAGCGTACGGGCGTAGGTCTCGGCGGCGTGGGCGGCGGCGCAGGCGACAAAGCGGGCGGCGTCGGCGTCACGGGGAGAGAGCTCGCCGGCCGGGGACGGGCGGGGAAACGTCGCGTCGCTGAAGGAGCGATAGTCGGTTCCCCAGGCAGCGTTGAGCGCGTCAATCCCATCGTATTGCCGGCGCAGCCAGATGGTCCATTGCACTTTGGTGACGTGCAAATTGTAATCCCATCGGGCCGGGGACGTGGGAACTCCAGAAGTGGGACTATCCACCCGGAGGGCAACGATGGGGCCATCGGGCCATTGCTGGCTCGCCAGCGCGTTGGTCAGCTCCCGATACCAGCGTTCGAGGTGTTTGAGATACGTGGGATGTTCGGCGGAGGGGAGGGGAGCGCCGGAGGCGGGGTCGCGCTGGGGTTGCGCGTCGAGGTCCAGCGCCTGAATCTCCGGGTGCTCCCGGGTAAGCCAGCCGGGCACGCCGCCACCCAGCAACCCGGCGCCGACGTAGGGCCCGGTCCGCAGGACGACCCGGAAACCCATCGCCGCGCACGTTTCCACGAAGTCGGCCACGTCTCGCGCCGGGTGGGTCAGGCCGGTCAGGTCGAAGACGCCGTCTCGAGGCTCGTGCCACGACCAGGGGATGATAGTGCTGACGGCGTCGGCCCCCATCTGGTGCAGACGGGTCAGCATCAATTCCCACCGCTCGCGGGAGACTCGGAAGTAATGAAGTTCCAGCGGACGTAGTCCGGCGATTATGTCTGTAGCCTTGCTCATTTCTCCCTCACCTCTCCCTTGCCCCTGGCCCGCATCCGCTGCATAGCACGGGGGCCAGGGTGAGGACAAATCACGAGAATTGTCCCCTTTAAGCAAAAGCAGGTGACAGTCACTTGAAATGGCGCGAAAACGAGGTGGTTTTGTAGGTCGTAACCCAATAATTGTGCCAAAAGTGACTGTCACCTTGGGCGTACTACCCACATGCTACCTTGCCTGGCCTGATAGTGCCTGACACCGGCCTCTGAAGAAGACGACAGCTGCCGGTCAGGGATCGCCTCAACTATAGCACAGTACTTACGCAGAGACCATTTTACCAGACTTCGGAAGCCTGCGAAAGGAGGTTTACCCGGCAGGATTGCCTTGCGGTACATAGCAACGCCGCCGACAAAAGTGATTCGGGAGACTTCCGAAGTCTCAAGCGCGTAAGTCCTGTATAGCAGAATTGCCGTGTTCCGTTCACCCTATCCCACGCCACTATTTGTAAACATGGGTTTATCGTAGTATGATTGGCGCGTATCAACGATGTCCCAAAAGGAGGTAGTAACGGCAGGAGCAAGACAAGGAGGTCGTCCCATGCAAAAACTCGAAAAAGTTGCGGTCATTGGCAGCGGAACAATGGGCAGCGGGATTGCCTACGTCACTGCCCTGGCCGGCTTCCCCACCGGCCTGTACGACGTGTTCCCTGAGCAACTGACCAGGGCAGAAGCGCAGCATCGCAAATTGCTGAGCCGCGGGGTGGAGAAGGGCAGGCTGACCCAGGCCGCCGCCGACGCCACCGCCGCCCGCATCACCTATACCGGCGAGCTGGCCGAGGCTCTGGCCGGCGCCGACCTGGTCATCGAGGCTGCGCCGGAGAACATCGAGCTGAAGAAAGATCTGTTTGGCCAGTTTGAGGAGCACGTGGGCGACCAGACCATTCTGGGCAGCAACACCAGCTCGCTCCCCATCACCGAAATCGCCACGGCGGTGCGCAAACGGGACCGGGTGATCGGCATCCATTTCTTCAACCCGGCGCCGGTGATGCAACTCATCGAAGTCATCCAGGCGGTAGAGACCAGCGACGCCACCGTGGAGGCGGTGGTCGAGTTCGCCCGGCAGGTGGGCAAGGAGCCGGTGGTGGTGAAGGACTTCCCTGGCTTCGTCACCACCCGGGTGGGACTGATGCTCATCTCCGAGGCCATCTTCGCCCTGCAAGAGGGGGTCGCCGACCGGGACGCCCTGGACAAGGCGATGAAGCTGGGCTACAACCTGCCGATGGGGCCGCTGGCCCTGGCCGACCTGGTTGGCCTGGACGTGACCCTGCACGTCCTCGATGCGCTGTACGCCAACTACAAAGACGACCGCTATCGCGCGCCCATCCTGCTGCGCAAAATGGTGCAGGCCGGCCACCTGGGACGGAAGACAGGGAAGGGATTCTATGAATACTGATATTCTTTACGATAAAGCCGACGGCGTGGCGACCATCACCCTCAACCGGCCCGAAGTGCTCAATGCCTTCCGCACCCAGACGCTATTGGAGATGACCGAAGCGCTGAAGGACGCCAGCGCCGACCGGTCGGTGGGGGTCATCGTCGTCACCGGGGCGGGGGAGCGGGCCTTTTGTGTGGGCGGCGACGTCGCCGAGATGCGCGACCTGACGCCGGAGACGGGGCGAGTCTTCCTGCGCCGCTTCGCCGACCTGCTGTGGCGGATACGCCAGGCGCCGGTCCCGGTCATCGCGGCGGTGCGGGGCTACTGCCTGGGCGGCGGCAACGAAATCAACGTCGCCTGCGACCTGACGCTGGCCGCCGAGGGTGCCGTCTTCGGCCAGGTGGGGCCGACGGTGGGCAGCGCGCCCATCTTCGGCGGCACGCAATTCCTGCCCGGCATCGTGGGCGAAAAACGGGCCCGCGAGATCATCTTCCTCTGCCAGCGTTATTCTGCCACCGAGGCGGAGCGATTCGGCTGGTGCAACAAGGTGGTGTCGGACGCGCACTTTGAATCCGAACTCAAGGCCTGGACCGACCGGATTCTGGAACTCAGCCCACAAGCCCTGCGGGTGTCGAAGCTGTCGCTCAATTACGCCAGCGATTGGCAATATGGCTCCTTCAACGCCGCCGTCGAGATGCTGACCGCCATATACGGCAGCGAGGAGTTCCGCGAAGGGATGACCGCCTTTCTGGAGAAGCGCAAGCCAGAGTTTGCCCGGTTCCGTCGCCCATAACGGAATAAATTCCGCACTCCGACTGAGATGGTAGCACCTCACTTACAGTACTTACGCGGTTTAGATTTGTAGTGACGACTTCCCTGGCCTGCCGCCAGGACAGGGAGTCGTTGATTGCGTGCATTATGAAGCCTAAAACGACTGACACTTGCACCGCACTGCGGCGCAGTGCAGGTGAGTCGTCACTACGGACCCTATTTTTGTGCTCAACTGCGTAAGTACTGTCACTTAATCGTGGTCGGAATAAGAGGACACAACATGTAGGCCAGGGAAACCGGCCACAAGGTGGCTACGAGAGAAAGCCATGGAATGGAGATTCCGGCGCGGGCTTACGCTGAGCGAGCCAGGGGTGGATGGCGTCGGCCAGGTGCAGGATATTCGCAATGCAGATGTCTGCCTCGGTCTGTGGGACCTGGGCGGGAAGCGGCCCGCCGCCGACGAGCACGGTGAATATGCCCATCGCTTTGGCCGGGGCCAGGTTGTGGGCCGCGTCGTCCACCAGGATACATTCACCGGGGCGGGCGTTTAGGATTTCCAGGATGCGACGGTATGCACTTTCGTGGGGCTTGCTGTTGAAGCTGAAGTCGCGCACGTCAATGATCTGCTCGAAGTGATGGCGCACTCCCAGGGTGTCGAGCACCAGTTCGGCGTGTTCTCGAGTGGCGTTGGTGAAAACTGCTTTGCGCAGGGGAATGCTGGCCAGCATCGCGTCGAGGGCGGGGTCGGACTGGATGTACTGCTCCAGCGGCAGGTCGTGGACAAAAGCCAGGTAGTCTTCCGGGTCGATTCCGTGGTTCAAGATGAGCCCGCGCATAGTGGTCCCGTATTGCCGGTAGTATTGATGCTTCAGCCGTTCTGCGTCGTCGGGGGGGACGCCGACACGCTCGACTATGTAGCGGGTGATGAGACGCCCCACGGTCTGCATCACGCCGGAGTCGGGCGGGTAGAGGGTGTTGTCCAGGTCACATAACAAAAAGCGAGGTTTGTCGGTCATAGGACGAACTCGATCAGGATGTCGCGCAGTAGCGCGCTCTCGACGTTGCTGCCAGACAGGATGCAGACGACGGTCTGGCCGGACACGTCCAGGCTCTGGTCCAGCAACGGGGCGATGGCAATGGCGCCCGAGGCCTCGACCACCAATTGTTCCTGGTCCAGCAAGGTGAAGATGGCTCGACGCAGGTCGGATTCGCCGACCAGCAACACCTGGTCGATGAGAGTCCGGGCGACGTAGAAGGGGACAGCGCCAAAGCCGCCGGCCAGTCCGTCGGCGATGGTGGGCTCGTGATCGTACGGATCGTATGGCACGCCGTCGCGCAGGCTGAGCAGTGCGGCCGGGCTGGCCTCTGGCTGCAGGCCGATCACCCGGCAGCCGGGGTTCATCGCTTTGGCGACGGTGGCCACCCCGGCGATCATCCCTCCGCCGCCGACGGGGACCAGGATCAGATCGGTCTCCGGCAGATCGGTCAGAATCTCCAGGCCGATGGTCCCCTGCCCGGCGATCACGTCCACGTCGTCGTAGGCCGACACGTAGGTGGCGCCGGTCTCGCGGGCGAAGGCTTCTGCCGCCTGGTGTGCCTCTTCGTAGGTGTCCCCTTCCAGGTGGAGAGTCGCGTCGAAGCGGCGCAGCTTGTCCACTTTGGCGCGGGGGGCGTTGGCCTGCACAAAGATGTCGGCCGGCGTGCCGCCCCACGAGCGGGCGGCGTAGGCCACGCCCAGCCCGTGGTTGCCGGCCGAGGCGGTGACTAATCCGCGCTCCTTTTCTTCGGGCGTGAGCTGGCCGATTTTGTTCAGCGCCCCGCGCACCTTAAAGGAACCGGTCGGCTGCCGGCACTCCAGTTTGAGCCAGACGTCGGCACCGGTACGGGCGCTCAGGTGGTCGCTGCGCACCAGCGGTGTGTGCCGGATGAAAGGGGCGATGCGCCGGTGTGCCAGTAAGATGGGCTGCAATCCGAGGGTTGTGCGGGGCATAAGCGCCTCCGGAGTTCTCTCTGTTGAAGTGGTAGTTATCATTTTCGGGTACTACTCAGGCATAGGTGCCAGGCACTTATAAAGCCATCTTTTTGCCAGGTTGATAGCGCGTACAAGCTGATTTTGGCTCAAGTTATCTGCCAAAAGTGCCTGGCACCTGGGTAGTAACCATTTTCGTTCGGAAGTATTAATGGGTAAACATAAATTGCTCGCACTGCTTCTCGCACTCACGCTGGTACGGGGTCTGATCTACGCGGCCATCGTCCCTCCCTGGCAGGCGCCTGACGAATCCTATCACTTCCTTTCGGCTCAGTTGCCGGGCCTGGCCGATGATCCCGCGGCCGGCGCAACCTGGGAGGGCATCAAATCTAAGACGGTGTCCTCGTTGGTGGAGTTCCATTATTGGGATATGAATATCAACCAGCCAGCGGTGCGCGGGCCAGAGGAAGTTTCTCGTTATCTGCCAGGCGGCTTCAACTTTACCGAACAAACTAAGCCACGCTCCTTTGTTTATTACCTCTTTTCCGCATGGCTGAAACTGGTGCCTCGTCAAGGGATCACCTTTCAACTGTATTGGATCCGGCTCTTGTCGGTTCTGCTCAACGTGGCTATCGTCGCTATAGCCTATGCAACCGCCCGCCTACTTTTTGGCGACGATCCCTTTGGGCGTGTATTGTTGCCCTTGTCCATCGTTTTTCTGCCTCTGCACACCTATGTTCTATCGGTGGTCAACGACGGCAATCTGGCCGAGCTGTTCGCCTCACTGGCCATTTTCTTCTGGATCTGGGGGCTGACTCGTGGATGGCACTGGTCAAAAGTTGTTGGGTTGGGCTCGTTCACGATCCTGGCGATAGGGGCCAAGCCCAATGCCTTTTACCTGGCTTTGGCCATACCGGTGTGGGCGATTCTTTATTACCGTCGTCGCATCCTCAACGTGGCAAACCTGATCTATTTCCTGATCGCTACGATCCTGATTGTTGGAGCGACCTCTTCGTCGCATCTCCGAAACTACCTCACAGTTGCCTGGAGAACCGCTCAGATCGCCCTCCAGGGGCAACGTTTGGAAGATAGCGAAGTACTTGGTCGGGGGGCGTTTGAGACATTCCGAGCCTTTTGGGCCCAGATGAGTTGGACTTCGTTGCTACTGAGTGACGTGTGGGGGAATTGGTTGCTGGTTTTGTCTCTACTGGCCGGATTGGGTCTGCTAAAGTTCGTCCTTACCACCAGAAAGCATACCAGGGGCGAAAGTCAAGACAACGGGATTGTTATCGCTCTGGTTCTGTGTGTGTTGGCAAGCGCAAGTCAGGTGCCGGTTTACATCCTTATCACCAAGTTTACGCTGAGCCAGAGCCGTTATCTCTTCAGCGCAATCATTCCCATTATGGCATTGCTTGTCATTGGCTGGCGAGAGTTGATCCCCTCTAACTGGCGAGCTGAAGGATTGGCTCTGATAGTCTCTTTCTTCTTCTTGTTTGATGCTGTGGTGCTGTTGAACTATGGCCTGCCCTTCTTTTATCCTCTTTGGCGTTAATTGATTCGCTCATATTGGCATAGTGTGCGCTAAGGCTCGCCCCTACCCAGCACTGTATTCCAATATGAGCCATTAGATTTAGATGGATGAAACCCATATGGCGGAAAAGGTCACTTTTTTCTCTGGCCGCAGGATACGCAAGGTTTTCTGGGTAGTCTGGCCATTGCTGACCCTGGCCGGGTTGTTGCTGATTGGCGCGCACACGTTGGCTTTGCTGGGCTACGAGGGACAATTTCTCAACAAAATAAGACCCGGCCCGGCCATCGCTTTGGTCGGTGGGGTGCAACTGGGACAAACGTTTGTGGCTCCTCGCAATGGGCTGGAGCGGGTTGACGTGTTGATGTATGGCTATCGCCGGCGCAACTCGCAGCCGGTTACTTTTCACCTGCGAAAGATCGGGACGGACCAGGACGAAGTCAGTTTTACGTTCAACGCCGGCGAGGTGCGGGGTTGGCGTTGGCAATCTTTTCGCTTTGCCCCCCTGGAGGATTCGGCCGGGCAGGCTTACTATTTCTTCTTCGATTCTCCTACCTCAACGCCCGACGATGCCTTGACGCTGGGCGGGGTGGAGGGAGACGTGTACCCAAACGGGGCGGCGCTCATCAACGGGCACCCTGCCCGTGCCGACGTGGCGTTTAAAACCTTTTACGCCAACGTGTCCCTGGCCGACAAATTGTCGGCCCTGGCCACAAGAATAACGGAGCACAAACCCTCTGTTTGGGGCGATATTCGCTTTTACCTGCTTCTCGCGGGGGCGTATATTTTACTCTTGTTTGGAATCTTTGTCGAGCTTGTCGGGCTGGCGCAACGCGAATAAATCACAGTACTTACGCAGTTGAATGCTCGGAGGGGGTTTGTAACCCCCGGTTGGAGCGCAAAACGCCTCTTGGGGAACTAGAACGCAGGTTACAAACCTGCTTCGAGCGTAACTGCGCATAAATCAGGGTTTTGGCAGTTCACACCACCGTCGGAATATTACGGTCAACCCACCGGCCCGATAACGCGCTCGTAGACTTTTTGATACGAGGCGATCATCGCCTGCTGCGAGAAATCCCGCTGGCCCACCTGCTGGGCCATCTTTTGCAGGTCTTCGTATTCACGG
>JAJRXB010000524.1 GCA_024276515.1 Chloroflexota bacterium | reverse complement strand
GCTGGAAGAATACGCGGTGGTAGACCTGGTGGAGATGCTGGCTTATCTGGGATTGGGGGCTTTGAGCGTGCAAGAGGGACGCAGCTTTATGGTGGGCAAATTTGGGCAGCGCATCATGCATCCTGCCGTCTCCATCTGGGATGATGGCCTGGACCCCACCGGCAAGCCAATGCCCTTCGACTACGAAGGTGTCCCCAAACAGCGGGTGGACCTTATCAAAGAAGGGGTGGCCAACGCTGTGGTTTACGACAGCTACACAGCCGGCAGAGAGGGAGCAATCAACACCGGTCACGCGCTGCCAGCGCCCAGTTCCATTGGACCCTTTCCCACCAATCTTTTTATGGCCCCTGGCGACACCCCCCGTGAGGAATTGGCCCACGGCGTGGAACGTGGGCTGTGGATCACTCGTTTCTGGTACACCCGTCCGGTGCATCCCCGGCAGACCATCGTCACCGGCATGACCCGCGACGGCACCTTTCTCATCGAAAATGGCCAGGTGACCCATCCGGTCTGGCAATTGCGATTCACCCAAAGCTACGTGGACGCGCTGAACGCGGTAGAGGCTGTCAGCCGCGAAACCCGGCTGGTGCCCGGCTATTTGAGCGGCGGCAGTCTGACCTATCGCGTGCCGGCGCTGAGAATCGGCCAGTTCGCTTTCACCAGCGCGACGGAATTTTAGTTACGTCAGCGGATTGAGCGGATAGGTAGTCTCCCTCTTGCGTGTTGGCGGCGAGAGGAGGCAAAACCCTCACCCACCCCCGCCTGCACCCTCTCCCTCTCCCAAATTGGGAGAGGGAGAGGGTTGGGGGGAGGGAGAGGGCAACGGGGAGACTACCAGCGGATAAATCAGCTTAATCCGCTCGATCCGCTGACTCCGCTCAATCCGCTGATAGAGAAATGGCTCGATCCCGTCGAACGAGTTTTCCGGCCCCAAAAGCCAAAATTGGATTTGGTGAGGCACTAACAGGACTTACGCAGTTGAATGCTCGGAGGGGGTTTGTAACCCCCGGTTGGAGTGCAAAACGCCTCTTGGGGAACTAAAACGCAGGTTACAAACCTGCTTCGAGCGTAACTGCGTAAGTGCTATCACTAAATACGCCGCCCCCTGCCGAATTTTTCCCGGTAGAGATCCATCGCGTGCTCGATCTGTGTGTGGGCAACCTTCACGTCTTCCCAGCCGACCGGTTTGGTCCGCACCCCCTCCAGGTCCTTGTAAACCTCGAAGAAATGCGCCACCTCGCGCAAGAAGTGTTGGGGAATATCGTCGATGCTCTGATAGTCGTTGAAAAGGGGGTCGCTGGCGGGGACGGCCAGTATTTTGTCGTCCGATACGTCCCGGTCGAACATTTTGAAGATGCCGATGGGGCGCGCCTCGATGACGCAGCCAGGGAAGGTGGGCTCGTTGTTCATCACCAGCACGTCCAGCGGATCGCCGTCGTCGTAGTGCGTGCGGGGGATAAGGCCGTAATCGCCGGGATAGTAGAGCGAAGAGAAGAGAACCCGGTCCAGCTTGATGACCCCCAATTCCTTGCCATACTCGTATTTGTTGCGCGACCCTTTGGGAATCTCTACAATCACGTAGATGACTTTGGGCGGGTCGGGGCCCGGCTCCAGTTCGTGCCAAAGATTCATCGTCAACTCCTGCAAATAGGGTTTGTCGTCCCTCAGATAATAGAGTTGTTCCCTTTTAAGCAAAAGCAGGTGACAGTCACTTGAACCAGCGCAAAAAACGGGGTGATTTTTCAAATTCTGACCTGATAATCGTGCCAAAAGTGCCTGTCACCTCAGCACAAATTTATTTAGGAACAACTCTAATAATACCACAAACGCCCGGATTCGGCATCTTATCCAGGCTATTCGCGGGGCTTTTCGAAGAATTAACCCAGGTGACAGTCACCTTGTGAGATGACTGTCACCTTTCAATTCCCCCGAATCCCGAACGCATAGCTATTGTCAACTTTACCAACGTTATGGTATAATGAGCACGTCGTCGGGAGGCGACGAACTTTACACAATTTTTGCTATGCAGGGAGGAGGTTCTTCGATGGACATCGGTTCTTCGTTCACTTATCCAATGGAGGATCAGGATTGGCTCAAGAAGATTCTCATCGGCGCGGTGTTGGGGTTGATCCCCATCGTAGGTGGCTTTTTGCAGATGGGGTATGCTGTGGAAGCCATCAAGCGCACCATTGATGGCGTCCCCACCCCTTTGCCCGAATGGGACGATTGGGGCGGCAAGCTGGTCAAGGGGCTGGTTTATTGGGTGATTTCATTCGTTTACGTTTTGCCTCTCATTCTCATCGCTGCTTGTGTCAGCGTGGGCGGAGCAGCCCTGAGCAGCGCGGTAAACGGTGATAGCGACACGGCTGGGCTCATCTTCGCCCTGGTGCAGGCGTGTTTCGGCTGCCTGGCCCTGATATACGGTCTTGCCGTCGGGCTGGTTTTGCCGGCAGCTATCGGCCGCTACGCCGCCACCGGCGAGTTTGGCGCAGCCTTCCAGTTTGGCGAAGTGTTTTCGATGGTGCGGCACAACATCGGTACTTACGTCATCGTGTTGGTGATGACTTTCGTCGCGGGCCTGGTAGCAAGCCTGGGGATCATCGCCTGCTTTATCGGCGTGTTGGTCACTGGCTTCTACGCGCAACTGATCATAGCTTACCTTTACGGATCGGCCTACAACGTCGCCACGCAAGGTGCTATGGCAGTCAGTGAGCCGGCGATGTAAGACGTCGCACGCTAACAGTTGGTGGCCGGCCTGATGCTGGCCGCCAACTGTTGTTTCTGGGTACTCGTTCAGAAATAGCCTGGCATTTTCCCCTATGTTTTGCTGGTCAAAAATGCCAGGTTATAAATGAACGAGTGCTGACGATGGGAGCAAGGCAATGGACTACGGTAAGTCGTTCTCTTATCCCCTGGAAGACAAGGATTGGCCGACGAAACTGGGGATTGGCGCACTGATCAACGTTGTCCCCATCCTCAACTTTGCCACCGCGGGCTACATGGTGCAGATCACACGCGACGTGATGGACCGGCAACCCGATGTGTTGCCTGAGTGGGACGACTTTGGTCAGAAATTCGTAGATGGACTGGTCGTCGCTATTGCCGGCTTCATCTACTCACTCCCGTTCTTTCTGCTGTTGTGTGCGGCCTCGGCGTTCTTGATATTGCCGGCTCTGGGTGGAGAGAACGAGGAAGCCGTGGGTGCCCTGGCAGGATTATCCTTTGCCGCAATCTGCGTGATGGGATGTCTCTCGCTCCTCTATCTCCTGGCGATAACGTTGATCCTCCCGGCCGTCATCATTTTTTACGCCCGAGAGAGATCCTTTGGCGCGTGTTTTAAAATTGGAGAAATCGCGCGCTTTATCACCGGCAACCTGGGCATCTACCTGGGAGCTGTGGTAGTGCTCTTGGTGGGAGGGATTGTTCTGGTGGCTGTCACCGGATTTGTACAGTTCTTCCTCTCCATCATCCCCATCTGTGGCAACATCATCGGGCTGTTCATCGGCTGGGCCTTGACGTTCTACTTGCAGGTTGTGGCGGCTCACCTGTTTGGACAGGTCGGCCGCGAGGCCGTGTTCGCGTAGTACTCCTCGGCAGAAATAAACCGGCAGTTCATGTCACGCTGAGGCGAAGCCGAAGCGTCTCGTACCAGCATAAAGGAGACCCTTCGCTGCGCTCAAGGTGACATAACAACTGACGATGGATTTATGCCGAGCTGTAGTAGGCATTCTGCCCATCGGGATTGAGGGATGGAACCACTCACCAGTCTGTTTTCGGCCTTTGGTCTGGCGTCGGCAGCGGGGCTGAACGCCTATCTGCCGTTGCTGGTTGTGGCGCTGACGGCACGCTTCACCGATCTGATCCAGCTCAACGAGCCGTGGGCCGTGCTGACAAGCTGGTGGGTCATCGTCGTGCTGGCAGTTTTGCTGCTCGTCGAGATGACAGTAGACAAGGTCCCCGCTGCCGACACAATCAACGACGTGATCAACACCCTCATCCGCCCGACGGCCGGGGCCATTCTCTT
>JAJRXB010000523.1 GCA_024276515.1 Chloroflexota bacterium | reverse complement strand
TTCGGCTTTGAGCACGCCGACGTGGTGCAGGTGGAAGAGGGTAACACCAAAAGCCTGGGCGACATGGCCGCCATCGGCGTAACCTGGTACAAACGGCATCGCATCTACAAGTGTTGTAGTGACGACTTCAGTCGTGACTACGAACGCCAAGCCCTGACACCCGTAGTGCCAACTTCAGTCGTGACTACGAACGCCAAGCCCTGACACCCGTAGTGCCAACTTCAGTCGGGATTGGAACAATGCCCTACGAATACCGCAAAATGACTCCAGAAGAGCGTCGTGCAGCCGTAGAACAGCGCTACAAGCGCGGCTACCCACTGCACGCACCGCCGCATCCCTACCGTGAAGCCGGTTGGTACCTTCTCACCGGAACCAATTTTGAACATAAACCAGTGATGCATGCGCCCGACCGTCGAGATGAGTTCGAAACCCGCCTGGTCGATGCATTCCGTTCCATTGATGCTGACATCGGCGGCTGGGTTATCTTGCCGAACCACTATCACATTCTGGCCGGCGTCAACTCCCTGGACACCGTATCGGCGCTCCTCCAACAATTGCACGGAACGACGTCACGAGAGTGGAATTTAGCCGATGAATTGACCGGTCAACGGCAGGTATGGTACAAGTTCACCGATCGCCGGATTCGTGACGAGCGACACTATTACCAGGCTCTAAACTACATTCACTATAACCCGGTCAAACACGGCTATGTCAACGACCCGTATATGTGGGCTTGGCCCAGCGTACACGTGTACTTTGATACCAAAGGCCGAGACTGGCTTCGCGCCACCAGGAAAGATTATCCAGTAGGTGACTTTGGGGCTGGTTGGGACGACTGAAGTTGGGACTGAACCCACGCCTCCACGTCGGCGAAAACCTGTTCCTGCTCCGGCTCGTTGAAGATTTCGTGATACAGACCCTCGTATTCGACGTGTCGCTTGTTGGAGATGCCGGCCCGCTCAAAAAACTCACGGCTGCCGCCAGGGTCGCAAATGCGGTCGTCGCCGCCGTGCAAAATGAGACAGGGCAACGACAACCGCGGCGCGTTTTGGAGCGTGGCCGTCTGGGCCGCAAAGAATTCGGTGCTCCAGCGGGCGGTGATCCGGTCGTGGACCAGCGGATCGGCCTGGTAGGCTTCGACCACCGCAGGATCGTGAGAGAGCCAACTGGGAGACAGGCCATTGGGCTGGGCCAGCGTCGGGACCAGGCCCGAGGCCAGGTTGCCCAGCGCCAGCTTCCACCCGGGCACGGCCATTGCCAAACGCAACGCCGCTCCAGAACTGATGACCCCGGCCAGTCCCTCCGGGTGGCGTAGCGCGTAGGCCAGGACGATGAGGCCGCCCATGCTGTGTCCAAGCAGGAAAACGGGCCGGTCGGGGGCGTCGTTGCGGGTGAACCCGAGAAGAGTGCTCACGTCGGTGAAGTAATCCTCAAAGCGGTCCACGTGCCCGCGTCGCCCGTCGCTCCGCCCGTGGCCGCGCAAGTCGATGGCGTAGACGGCGTAACCCCGGGGCACAAAATAGTCGGCAAAGTTTTGATAACGTCCGCTATGTTCTCCCTGGCCGTGGACGATGGCAAACACAGCGTGTGGCATACCCGTGTCCTGCCGCCACACACGGTAAAAAAGAGAGAAGCCATCTGGGGTGGTCAGCGAACCGGTCTGCGATGGTGAGACCATGGAATGCACCTCCTTCTGTAATCGAGTCCTCTCGGAAAGTGCCGTTTGGCGGACTTTCCGAGAGATCCCAATCTTCCGCTGCTGAGGCCGGCCGAGCCCCAACTCAAAACACGTCCTCTTGCCCTGCCAGTTTCCGGCCATCATAAGTCTATGGTAAAATAACAAACAAAGCAAATGTGGTTTTGGAGAGGAGAAACAACTATGAACGTGGCCATCCAATCGGGCAGCATTCAAACAGTAGATGCCGATGCCATTGTGGTTAACCTATTTGAAGGAGTCACCGAACCCGGCGGCGCGACCGGCGCCGTGGACAAGGCGCTGAACGGAGCCATCCGTGACCTCATCGCCAACGGCGACATCCGGGGCAAATTAAACGAGACGGCGATCCTTTACCCGCGCGGGGCCATCCCTGCCAGCCGGGTGATCGTGGTCGGATTGGGGTCGGAGGAGGAGTTTGACCTGGACTCCGTGCGTCAGGCAGCGGCCGCCGCCGCCCGCAAAGCGCGCGACGCGGGAGCGCGCACGCTGGCCTCGATTGTGCACGGTGGCGGACGGGGCGGGCTGGCGCTGACCGACGCCGCCCAGTCCGTGGTCGAAGGGACCATCCTGGGATTGTACCGTTACGACGCACCGGGCGTCATCCCCCGCGAAGGATTTGATCGAGACGTGGATTCGCTGACACTGGTAGAATTCGACACCTCCAGGCTGCCCGAAGTTGAGGCGGGCGCAAACGTGGGGCAGGCGGTCGCCGAAGGGATCTGCCTGGCCCGCGACCTGGCCAACGGGCCGGCCAACGAGGTGACGCCGACGATGCTGGCCGAGACGGCGCAGCGCATCGCCGCCGACTATGGCATGACCTGTCAGGTGCTCGATCGAGAGCAGATGGCCGAGTTGAAAATGGGGGCCCTGCTCAGCGTGGCCCAGGGAGCCAACGAACCGCCCAAATTCATCGTGCTGGAGCACAACCCGACCCAAAGCGATGCCCCTCCCTTCGTGCTGGTGGGCAAAGGCATCACCTTCGACTCAGGGGGTATCTCTATTAAACCGTCCAAGAGGATGGAGGAGATGCGCGGCGACATGTCGGGGGCAGCGGCCGTGCTGGGCACGATGCAGACCATCGGCGCCATCGGCCTGTCGAAACGGGTGGTGGCCATCGTGCCGGCGACCGAGAACATGCCCAGCGGCACCGCCACCCACCCCGGCGACATCGTCACGGCGATGAACGGCGTCACCATCGAAGTCATCAACACCGACGCCGAAGGTCGCCTCATCCTGGCCGACGCCCTGGCCTATGCCCAGCAATACAACCCGGCCGTCGTGGTCGACGTGGCCACCCTGACCGGCGCGGTGGTCGTGGCCCTGGGACACTATATGACCGGCGTTTACGCCACGGACGACTCGTTGTGGGAAACCATCCACGCCGCCGGCCACGCCGCCGGCGAGCCGATGTGGCGCATGCCCCTCTACCCCGCCTACGACCGTCAGCTCAAAACCTCCTTCGCCGACGTGAAAAACGTCGGCGGCCGGCCGGCCGGCTCGGTGACGGCGACCCGTTTCCTGGCCAAATTCGTGGGCGATCACCCCTGGGCCCACATGGACATCGCCGGCACCAACTGGTGGGAGAACCTCATCACCCACCCCAAAAAACCGTATTACGTGCGGGGCAACACCGGCGTGGGCGTGGGGACGCTGGTCGGCGCACTGCGCGCCTGGGACGCGGTGGACGTGAAAGAGTAGGGGCAGACCGACGTGCCTGTCCCCAAGTCGCACACATCGGCACGCCCCTGCTGAGAGGAGGAACCGATGGACGCCTGGGATTTTGGAGGATTGTTGCTTGATCCCAACCAGATGATGGAATACGTGATGGAAAAGTGGCACCAGGAGCAAGATGCCAAACCCATCACCCTTTTCACCAAACTTTCGGCGGCGCTGAACAAGTGTCCAGCCCCGTGGATAGACGCCGTCTGCCTGAACCTGGGATTACCCACCAAAGGAAAACGCAAGGACAAAGTTAAAGCCATCGTCGCCCACCTGACACAAGAGGACAACCTGCGGCAGGCAGTGCTCAACCTGCCGGTGGCAAGCCGGCAGGCCCTCAAGCTGGTGGTAGACGCCGGCGGCTGGGTGAAATACGGCCAGTTGTCGCGGGAGTTCGGCGACGAAGAGGGTGATGGCTGGTTCTGGAACGAAGAGCCCCCCGTCTCCGCGATAGGACAGGCTCGCGCGCACGGACTCCTTTTCGTCGGCAGAGCCCCCATCAAGAGTCGTAACTACAAGGTAGCGGTCGTCCCCAAAGAGCTACGCGAACCACTGGCCGCCCTGCTGGCCGACGAATCCGTGATGACCGCCGCCCTGCCAGGCCCCGAACCGACAGGAGCACTGGAAGATATTCTGTACGCCGTGCGAGAATATTACGAGGAGACAATTGACTGGGAACCTCAACTACCCCGGACCTGGGTAGAAGATTTTTTTCGCCATCAACACGATCAGGGAGTCGATAGCAACGAGCTTTTTGAGATGTGGGATGATCTCCAGATCTTCCACTTCTTCCTCGATCATCACGGTCACGAAATCACGACGATGGACGACCTGAAAGGCTATCACCTGAGCGAGTGGGTCAACAGCTTCGTGAACCGCAAAATCCTGAATCCCATCTCCCGGAACGAAAAGCGGCACATGCTGCGCACCGTCCAGGCCCTTTACACCTATCTGGCCGACACCGGTCGGGTAGATCGGACCGTGGCCGCGCGGATAGCCGAGGCAGTAAAGCACATCGCTCGTCCCGGCCGCAAGCTGGGCGTCGTTAACCGCCCACCGCCTCTTGGCGGCGAGATGATCATGACGACGTACCATCCCGCCCAGGGCGAACAGATCTTCACCTTCAACGACTATTGGCTCGCCATCCTTTGCTACGTGGATTACGACGGCGACTGGGCTGCGCTGCGCCGGGCGACTGCCAACGTCACCGACAAGCAAACCAAGCGACGTCTCATCGACCGGCTGGCCACGGTAGACCCCAAAACACTGCAAATCATGTTGCACGAGATTTACGAGGACGAAGTGGAGGAAGCCCGCGACTGGTTCCGTCACCACGACGTGGTAGAAACCAGCGCGTGGTAGGGCCCATACGGCGCGTGAAACGTGAAACGTAAAACGTCAGGCGTGATTTCACAACTGTCACCTCACGCCCGACGTTTCACGTTTCACGCATTATGCAAATCGCAACACTTTAGTTTTCTGAGCAAGAGGAGATGATCAACGGATAAAGTAGCGGATGAGCGGATCACGCCCTTGCGCGAGGAGAGACATCCGCTCATTCGTTACCTATCCGCTGATGATCGTCTGCTACCAACCCTTTTCTCTCAAGAAACGTTACTACTCAGCCAGATAGGGCAGATCAGGTGACAGGCACTTGCGGTGGATGTCTCAAAGCTAAAATTCGCCGGTATTCATTGCCACGTTCAGGCGAAAGTGCCCTCTACGAGTGCCTGTCACCCAAAGCCTGAGTAGTAACCAAGAAACTAAAGTGATACTGCAAATCTTCAGTCGTTTTTATTTTTGGGTTTACGCAAACCGGCGAAAGTGTAAAGTGGAAGCAACAGCGAACTGGCACGATAGCTGGCAATGTCGGCCAGTTGACGGGCGTGCAGGCGCACTTTGGCTGCTGCCATCGAAACTTTGTGGCTGGTCGGGGCAAAGCGCCACACCAGCGGCCATTCCACCGGCTCGGCCGGCTGGCCCCAGCGCACCACCGTCGCCGCCCAGGTGAGCCCCCCGCCAAACCCCACCATGCAAATGTTCATCCCCTCGCGGATGCGACCCTGCTCCAGCGCCTCCACCAGCGCGATGGGAATGGACGCAGCCGACGTGTTGCCGTAGCGGTCGAGATTGACGAAGACTTTCTCCATCGGCAGGCCCAGGTGACGGGCAGCCAACTGAATGATGCGCAGATTGGCCTGATGAGGGATGAGCAGGTCAATGTCGTCCAACGTCAGGCCGGCCTTGTCGAGGGCTTGCAACGTGGCCTCCCCCATCACCCGGGTGGCGAACTTGAAGACTTTGCGCCCGTTCATCTCGATGTACATCGCCTTGTCTTCGATCATCTCGTGGCTGATGGGATAGGCGCAGCCGCCGCCACGCACCTTCAAATACTTCCCTCCACTGCCATCAGAGCCCAGCACGAACGATTGGACGCCGGTCGGCTGACTGCTCGCCTCCATCACCACCGCGCCCGCTCCGTCGCCGAAGAGGACGCAGGTATTGCGATCCTCCCAATTGATGAACATACTGATGACTTCGCTGCCAATGACCAACACCCGATTGTAAGCGCCCGTGGCGATGAATTGGTGAGCCGTCGCCAGCGCGTAAACGAAGCCGGTGCACCCGGCCGTGAGAGTGAAGGCCGGGCATTCGGCCCCCAACTGGTACTGCACCTCACTTGCCACCGAGGGCAAAAAGTGGTCGGGCGACGAAGTAGCGACGATGATGAGATCAACGTCTTTGGGCATCAGGCCGGCCACGTCGAGGGCCTGGCGTGAGGCCGCTACCGACATCGTGGTGTTGGTCTCACCCGGCCCGACGACGTGTCGCTCGCGGATGCCCGTCCGCGCCACGATCCATTCGTCACTGGTATCTACCATCTTCTCCAGGTCGGCGTTGGTGAGAACCCTGGACGGAACATATTTGCCCCAACCTGTGATTTTGCTGTATCGTTGGGTCATAGCACTCCCTCCTTCGTTCGTTGTTCCCAGGCGCAACGTCAATGTTTGCAAAACGACTCCATCCGCTCAATCTCAAGCTGTGGCCGGTCTCTTGACCCACGCTGTGGCCGGTCTCCAGACCGCCCCCCTCCGGGCACGGTCAGAGACCGGCCCGAGCGGGCGGTGGTCTCTCACGCTGTGGCCGGTCTCTTGACCGC
>JAJRXB010000001.1 GCA_024276515.1 Chloroflexota bacterium | reverse complement strand
TGGAGTTGTCCCCTTTTCCCAGACCTCGGAGGTTTTCAGGAGTGATTTTGTCAGCAAATCAACCAGATAATCAGGGTAGCTTCGCCAGCAAAGAGGCTGCCGGAAACCTCCGAGGTCTTTCTCCGACAAACTGCTGGAAATGGCGACAAAAGTGCCGGTCACTTTATTCAAGGAGTGTTTCATGATCATCGACGCCCACATCCACATGTATCCACCAGAAGTCCACCGGGACCCGGCAGGCTGGGCCCGGCAGGCCGACGAGCCTTATTGGGCGACGCTGATCGCCGACAGGCCAGGACGACCGTCCATCCAGGGCTGGGCGACGGTCGAGCGGCTGCTGGCCGACATGGACCGGGCCGGGGTCGAACGGGTGGTGATGCAGGGTATGTACTGGCAACACCACGAAACGTGCCTGGCTCAAAACAACTGGTACATCGAATGGTGCCGTCAACACCCGGACCGGCTGCTGGGCTTTGCCGTGGTGCAACCCAAAGCCGGAGACCGGGCGCTGGACGAGGTGCGGCGGGCGGTGGACGAGGGGTTGCGCGGGCTGGGCGAAATACTGCCCTACGCCCAGGGCTACTCCATGCGCGACCCCGACTTTTTGCGCGTGGTGGAACTGCTCATCGAGTTGAACGTCCCCCTGTGCCTGCACGTCAGTGAGCCGGTGGGCCACGTCTACCCCGGCAAATCTCCCACGCCGCTGAAAGAATATTACTGGCTGGCGACCGAGTACCCGGAACTCAAGCTCATCCTGGCTCACTGGGGCGGCCTGCTCCCCTTTTACGAGTTGATGAAGGGGGTGCGCAGGCAATTGAAGAACGTGTACTACGACACGGCCGCTACCCCCCTCCTCTATCGCCGGGAGGTGTATCGGGCGGTGGTCAACGTCGTCGGCGCGGAGAAGATTTTGTACGGGTCGGACTACCCGCTGCTGGTTTATCCCCGTCAGGAACGGGAACCGGATTTCACCCGCCTGCTGGACGAGGTGCGGGCGTCGGGCCTGTCGCCGGAGGAGTTGGACCTGGTGCTGGGGGACAACGTCGCCCGGCTGCTGGGTGTGGCGGAGCGGTCGGAGACCGGCCACAGCGGCGCGGTCGGAGACCGGCCATAGCGGAGCGGTCGCGGAGACCGGCCACAGCGGCGGCCAGGGGGACCGGCCATAGCGGCGCGGTCGGAGACCGGCCACAGCGGAGACCGGCCATAGCGGAGCGGTCGGAGACCGGCCACAGCGGAGGTGGCGCGGTCGGAGACCGGCCACAGCGGAGACCGGCCACAGCGGCGCGGTCGGAGACCGGCCACAGCGGGGCTATTGCCCCACGCGCACCCACAACCGTTCCCCGTCGGTGATGAACTCCACCGTGCCCAACTCGTCGGTGCGCAGCGCCGGGATGCCGTGCTCCGCGTAGCGGGCCAACACCTCCGGGGACGGATGCCCGAAACGATTGTCGGCACCGACGGAGATGACCGCCACCTGCGGGTTCACCGTCGTCAGAAACGCCTCGCTGCTCGACGTGTCGCTGCCGTGGTGCGGCGCTTTGAGCACTGTCGCCGCCAACGGATAGCCGCCGGCGACCAGTCTCCGCTCCACGTCGGTCTCGATATCCCCTGGCAGCAAAAAACTGATCCGTCCCAGCCTCACCCGCAGCACCACCGAGTGGGCGTTGCGGCGGCCATCGACGGGTATCGTCCCGGGATGGAGCACTTCTACCCAGACGCCGTCCCCCGGCGACAGGCGCATCCCCGCCTGCGCCTGGGTGATTGTCGCCCCCTCGTTTGCCATCGCCCTCTCCCAGGCGGCGTAGAGGGGGGTGTCGTTGCCCACGTCGGATAGGATGATCTGCCGCACTCGAAATCGTTTCAGCACGTCGGGCAAACCGGCCAGGTGGTCGGCCTCCGGGTGGGTGTTCACCACCACGTCCAGCGAATGATCCCAGAAGGGCATCTGGTAGCCCATCTCCGACAGCAGCGCAGTCGGGCTGGGACCCCCGTCAATCAAGATTTGTCGTCCGCGCGGGGTGGTGATGAAGATGGCGTCTCCCTGGCCCACGTCCAGAAAAGCCACGTGCAGGCGACCGTCGGGCAGGGATGCCGCCGCCAGCCAGGCCAATGTCACCGCCAACGCGCCGCCGGCGAACATGGCGCGGGTCGAAGCGCGCAGTCCATCAGAGGAGGGCAGGGAGAACTGGACGTTCTCCTCAGGGCGGGCGCGGGTCATCAGCCAGAGGAATCCTGCCAACCCTGCGTAGATTGTCGCCAGCAGCCAGGGGCCGAAATGTCCCAGCGTGAGCGAGGCGAAGGGGACGGCCGCCGTCCAACCCACCACCCACACCGTCCAGGCCAGGGGCAGCCAGGCCAGCCAGCCGAGGAGTTGGCCTGCCGGCAGCCAGATCAGCCCGGCCAGGGTCGCCAGACCGCCGGCCATCATCACCATCGGCTGGACCGGCAGGATGAGCAGGTTGGCCAACAGGCTGACGACCGACAGCCGGCCGAAGTGATACACGATCAGCGGGCCGGTGGCGATTTGCGCGGCCAGAGTTACCAGCAACGCCTCGCTCAGCAGACCCATCGCGCTGCGCACCCGCCGGGGCCCGATGAGGGCCGCCAGCCAGCGCTCCGCGACCCGCGCCAGCGGCGGCGTCAGCCAGATGAGGCCGGCCGTCGCCGCGAAGCTGAGTTGAAAGCCCACGTCCCACAGGGTGTAGGGGTTGATGGCCGTCATCAGCAGGGCCGAGAAGATGAGCGACGTGCGCACCTCCGCCTGGCGTCCCACGGTGAGGGCGAACACGTACAGACACCCCATAATGGCTGCCCGCACCACCGCCGCGTCGGCGCCGACCAGGACGGTGTAGAGAGCGATGCCTGCAATAGCCACCTGGGCCGCTCGTCGCTTGCCCACCACCCTGGTCCCGACCAGCATCAAAAGCCCGGCGATGATCGAAATGTTGAAGCCGCTGATGACGATGATGTGGCTGGTCCCGGTGGCGTTGAATTGCTCGTACAGGTCGCGGGGGATGCCTGTCTCCACACCCAGCAGGATGCCGGTCAGCAGCGCGGCGTAAGGCTCTGGCAGAATCCGGGCGATGGTCGCCTGGGCGTGGGCTTTGAAGGTGTACAACGCCGTCCACAGGGGGTTGCCCTGCCCGGACTCGATCAACTCGATACGGGGGCGACGGATCATCGAGTAGACGCCCTGGCGGGCCAGATAATCGCGATACGAAAAGCCCTCGAACACCGGGGGCGTTTCCAGCGCCCCGGTGATGGCCAGCCGTTCGCCGTAGGCGCGGGTGGGGTAGCGCGGCGCGCGCACCAGTGCCAACCCTGTCGCCGGGAGCCTGTTTTGGGCAGAAGGCTCGTCGCCCAAAGCCAGCGACTCGGCGCGCAGGCGCAGGTTTTGATAGGTATCGCGCACGTCCGGCTCGTCGGCCACCACGCCGGTCACGGTGACTCGGCCCCGGTCGTTGTAGTAGGCCAGGTCGCCGGGGCCAAAGTGAGGGGTAGCCCACAGCAGACGTAATCCGCCCGCCAGCAGGGCCAACGTGCAGGCGGCGGCCAGGCGAGGGCCTGGCTCTCGCCGCCAGAGGAGCAAGGCGGCCAACGCCGGCAATGCCAGCAGTCCAAGCGGCGGGAGCAGGGAGGCCGCGGGCTGCGTCCCCACGAGCCAGCCGGTCAGGGCGATGCCCGTCAGCCAGGCCAGGCCGAGGTAGATGAGCGTCATCGGTGTGTGTCCCTAACCGGAGAAATCGAAGAGGTCTTTGATCTCAACGCCCAGAGCATTGGCCAGGGCTGCTAACGTAGTCAGCGAAGGGGAGTAGAGTCCCCGTTCGACTCCGCTGACGTAGTTCACCGAGAGATGGGCAGCCTCGGCCAATTGCTCTTGCGTCAGGTCACGTTCCCGGCGCAATACCCTGACCCGCCGCCCCAATTTTCGGGCTATCTCAAACTTTGCCTGGTCCACATTTTCGGCCATAGGGGTTCCGCCCCATCATATCACACTCTCAGTGTTACTTCCACGCACTGAGAGTGTGTGTTTCCTTCTTCTGAGTGATTCCATCTTGGACGCCTCACCGCTCTTGTGATATAATTTGGCAGAATGATGAAGATTAAGAATTTATTCCGGGCATAGAGCTGAGTTTGGCCACCCCGTCGCCTCGAGCTAACCCACAGGGTGCTTCGCTTAAGCTCCAGGCTAATAGCTAAAGGACGCTAAAGCGCCCTATGTTTGCCGAGAATCACGGAGGTTTAACCTGCTTTAGCGGGCTTTCCCTTTCAGCCTGAGGATTTATTCTCAGGCAATGGCTTAACATGCCGTGCAACCGATGACTACCCTCAAGGACGCGCCGCTATACGAACGAATCTACGCTGTAACCCGTCAGATACCTCCGGGCAAAGTCTCAACCTATGGTCAGATTGCGGCCATCGTCGGGCGCGGCTGCACGGCACGTCAGGTGGGTTATGCTATGTCGGCCCTGAACTCCGGCGACCGGTCGGTGCCGTGGCAGCGTGTGATCAATAGCAAAGGTCAGATCAGCTTACGCCCCGGTCGAGGTGGGACGATTCAGCGAGAACTGCTCGAAGCCGAGGGAGTCGAATTCAGCGCAGAGGGGCGAACCGATTTCGACCGTTTTGGTTGGGATGGCCCCGATTGGGAATGGTTGGCGCAGAACGACTTTAGCCCGGCACCGCCGCTGAAGAAGCCAGCCGAGAAAAAGGCAGACGGCGAGCAACTGTCACTGTTTTGAGAGCCATCGTCCAGGAGAGCAATGTTATGACCAACGATCTGAACATCCTCGACGTGCGCGAGCAGATGCCAAATTACGAAGTTTACAAAGACTGGCAGCGGCCGGGGGCCATCCTGGGGGTTGCCGTTCACCACTCGGCCACGGCTGACCGGGAAACCGGCGCTCCCACCGGCGACGCACTGACCTTTTTCAACTATCACGTCCACGGTCGGGGCTGGGCCCACGGCGGTTACAACTACGTCATCCGGGGCGATGGGGTGATCGAGTACGCGCTGGACGAAAAGATCGCCGCCTATCACGCCGGCTTCAAAGACCCCAACGATGCCTATGGATTGGAACAGGGCCAATATTGGAACAACCACTACCTGGCGATCTGTCTGGCCGGTTGGTTCGCCGAGGGTCGCACGTGGCGAGACGAGGGAGGAGGCGTGCATCCCATCCCCGATCAGTTCACCCGCCCCACCCCGGCGCAGATGAGGTCGCTGCTGAGGTTGCTGCGCCACCTGATGGTCAAATACAGCATCCCGGTGGAAAACGTGCGGGGACACCGGGAGTTGACGGGCAGCCACACCCAATGCCCCGGCCTCAACCTGGACCCGGCCGCCCTGCGGGGCCAACTGCGAGAGCCGGAGCCGGATGAGCCAGCCCCGGAGGAGGTCGAACTTCCCGAGCCAGAGCCCGGCGAACACGTCGTCATCTTGCCCGGCGAGGATTACCTGGAACCAGCTTTGGGCTACATCTGGCGCTTCAGCCCCGACGTCACCTTTGCCGCCGACGCCGCCATTGGGCGCTGGCCTTACGTCACGGTGGTGGGACCTCCCAGTGGTGTGACCGAGGCCCAGCTCGCCGCATTGCAGCAAGGGGGAGCGCGACTGGTGCAGCGCGTCGCCGGCGACGATCCCATCACCACCCAGGCCCTTCTCGACCAACTGGTGGCACAGGACAAGCGGTTCCTCTCGGTCGGCGACGTGCCGCCTCCGCCTGCCGAGCCAGAGCCGACCACTTACACCGTTCAGCCGGGCGACACCCTGTCGTCCATCGCCCGGCAGGTGTATGGCAAGGCCGGCCTGTGGCGGGTGATCTTCGACGCCAACCGCGACATTCTGGATGACCCCGGTCGCATCAAGCCGGGCCAGGTGTTGCGCATTCCGCCCCAGCCCCAATAGTTGCCAGAATTTTTTGACAAATCCTGCCGCTCATGCTAGTATCTCTGCGTTAATTGAATAAACTGGACACTCATCCAGAGGGGTGGAGGGACCGGCCCGGCGAAGCCCCGGCAACCAGCCAGTCGTAGGGGTGCAGCGCGTTGCGCCCTTGTTGGCCAGGTGCCAATTCCGGCAGGCCGCGTGGCCTGGAAGATGAGAGACGCGCTCTCCGTTCGCTCTCATCGGAGAGCTTTTTTGTGTGTGGCGAGCCTTTCGTAATTCATTCACAAACCGTTACTACTCAGGTGCCAGGCACTTTTGGCAGATAACTTGGGCCAGGATCAGTTTGTACGCGCTATCAACCTGGCAGAAAGACGGCTTTATAAGTGCCTGGCACCTATGCCTGAGTAGTAACCACAAACCCAGCCTTTTGCCGGAATGCCGGAATCCCCGTTCGTAGCGGCGGAGTCCCCGTTCGTAGCGGCGGAGTCCCCGTTCGTAGCGGCGGAATCCCCGTTCGTAGCGGCGGAATCCCCATTCCGGCGCGGGCTTACTATTAGAGGGGGGAGAGGCCGATGCGAACAGTTGAATGGGACAACGGCGTCGTGAAAATGATTGATCAGCGTTTGCTGCCGGGCGTCTTCGAAATCGCCGGGTTCACCGACTATCGTGACGTGGCGCGGGCCATCAAAGAGATGTACATCCGGGGCGCGCCGGCCATCGGCGCGGCGGCGGCCTTTGGCATGGCGCTGGCGGCTCGCCAGAGCGAAGCCACCGACCGCGCCGCTTTGCTGCGCGACCTGAAAGCCGCCGCCGACGTGTTGCGCCAGGCTCGCCCCACAGCCGTGAATCTTTTTTGGGCCGTTGATCGCATGCTGCGCGTGGCTTCCAACGAGAGTCTGGCAACAGTGGATGACATCCGTGACGCCATCCTGGCCGATGCTCAGGCTCTGGCCGACGAAGACGTGGCAATCAACAAGCGGATGGCCGCCCACGGCGCGGCGCTGATCAGGGATGGCGATAGCATCCTGCACCACTGCAACACCGGCGCGCTGGCGACGGTGGATTATGGCACTGCGTTGGGCGTCGTCCGCATGGCCCACGAGCAGGGGAAAAAGATTCACGTCTTCGTGGACGAGACTCGCCCTCGCCTGCAAGGCGCTCGTCTCACCGCCTGGGAGCTGCAACAACTGGGGATAGATTTCACCCTCATCGCCGACAACGCAGCCGGCCATTATATGCGCACCGGCCAGGTAGCCATCTGCCTGGTTGGCTCCGACCGCACCGCCGCCAACGGCGACGTGGCCAACAAAATCGGCACCTATAAATTGGCCGTCGTCGCCAAAGAGAACGGCATCCCCTTTTACCCGGTGGTGCCCACCTCGACCGTTGACCTGAATTGTCCCACCGGCGATCACATCCCCATTGAGGAGCGCGGCCCCGAGGAGGTGGTGGGTCTCACCCGTGATGGCATGCCCATCGCGCCCGAAGGCGTCAAAGTGGGCAACCCTGCTTTCGACGTGACGCCGGCCAAATACGTCACCGGCATCATCACCGAGAACGGCATCGCCTATCCTCCCTTTGACGTGAGCCTGCGCCGCCTGGTTTTGGGAGAGGGGGGGCGTTGAAGTGGAAGATGTGATAATCCCTGTCGTGATACTGACCCTCCTCATCGGCCTGCCGGCGGCCGGACTGGTGGTGCTCTTGGTGTTGGTGCGGCGCGTAACCGGACGTACCCTTACCGTTGACCTGCGCGGCCTCTATTTTTACCTGGTCTCCTTCGCCTCGCTGTTGTTGGCCTTCTTCGCGCTGATAAACGCCACGGGCCTGGTGCTGGAACTGGCGCTGAACGCCTATTATCCGGCGGAAGCGGTTGCGCCCGTGGTGCTTGCTCCCCCCACGCCGACGGCAGTAGCGGAAACCCCGGCCACCCCCTCTCCCCCGAAGCCGCCAGAGCCAGTGACGCCGAGGCCCAAACCAGCCTACGACCCGTCCCATTGGGCGCGCCAGCGGGCTGCCCAGTCGGCGGCGCTGGCGTTGGTGGCCCTGCCGGTGTGGTGGATTCACTGGCGCCGCGCGCGCCGGCTGGCGCAGGAGAGCGATGGCCTGTTCCCCTTGCGCCTTTACCTGTATGGGACGATGGCCGTGGGCCTCATCGCCACGGTGATTATGGCTGGCCGGGCGTTGGGGGGCGTGATTCAATGGGGGCTGGGTGGCGTCGCTGTGGAGGATCCGATAGCCCTCCGCATCTTCTGGAAGGACATGCTATCGGCCGGGCTGAATGCCATCATTGCCCTGGCCCTGTGGCTCTATCACTGGCGGACGGTGGAGAGTCTGCCCCCACCGGCAAGCGATAGAGTTGTTTCTAAATAAATTTGGGCTGAGGTGACAGTCACCTGCTTTTGCCTAAATAGGGAACACCGCTACTGGAAAAGCCTTGTGCAGGAGGAAGAAGTGTGACCATCGCGGTGACCGGCTCCATGGCCTACGACTACATTATGTCGTTCCCTGGCCGCTTTGTTGAGCACATCCTGCCTGACCAGATCGAAATCCTGTCGGTCAGCTTTCTGGTCGACTCGATGCGGCGCGAGCGGGGAGGGTGCGGCGGCAACATCGCCTACAACCTGGCGCTGCTCGGTCAGCGACCGCTGCTGATGGCGACGGTGGGCCAGGACGCGCCAGAATACGTCGCCTGGCTGCGCGAGCAGGGTGTGGACACGTCGGGCGTGTTGCAACTCCCCGACGAGTTCACCGCCTCCTTTTTCGTCAGCACCGACCGGGACAACAACCAGATCGCCAGTTTTTATACCGGCGCTATGGCCAAGGCCGGGCGCATCTCGTTCAGAGAGCACAATCCCGAGACGATTGAGATCGCCATCATCTCCCCCAACGATCCGGGCGCGATGGTGAAGTATGCTCGCGAGTGCCAGGAATTGGGCATCCCCTACATCTACGACCCCAGTCAGCAAATCCCCCGGCTCAGCCCGTCGGAGCTGGTAGAGGGCATCAAGGGTGCCAGAGTCCTCATCGTCAACGATTACGAGTTTGGGATGATCAAGAATCAGACCGGCCTTGGCGACGACGAAATACAGCGACTCACCGAGGTGGTCGTCGTCACCCGGGGTGAGAATGGCTCGACGATTCGCACCGCCGAGGGCACGTGGGAGATTCCCAGCGTGGCGCCGCGCCGGGTGGCCGATCCCACCGGCGTGGGCGACGCCTACCGGGCCGGTTTTATCACGGGTATGTGCCGGGGCCTGCCCTGGGACACGGTAGGGCGGATGGGGAGCCTGGCCGCCACCTACGTGTTGGAGGAGCATGGCACGCAGCGACATCGCTACTCCCTGGATAGCTTCGTCCGACGCTACCGCGAAACCTTCGGTGACACGCTGGAACTGGAGACACTGACCACCGACGAGTAGCCAGGTAACTTGTATCCCGCGCTCTCGCATCCCGCTCCCGGCTGAAAGGGTGTACCCGATGGAGACATGGCGTGTACGTCGACTCACCGACCCGGTTGAGATTGCCGCCTTTTTGGAACAGGATCGCTGGTACGCTGCCTATGCCATCGGCGACCTGGAGCCCGGCTTTTTTGAGCGATGCCATTGGTTCGGCGCTGACTTGAAGGGACAACTACGTTCGCTGGCCCTGCTCTTCGAGGGGCTGGATCCACCGGCCCTTTTTCTTGCCGGCGAGCCGGTGGGGATCGCGCTCATTTTGGGGGCGGCGCTCCGACCCGAAAGGGTGATGTTCACCTGCCATGAATCGCACCTACCTGCCCTTAAAACGCACTACCTGACCGGCGACACGGAACACATGCTCCGCATGAGGCTGCCTGCCCCCGATTTTCGCCCGGTCAGCACCTTTGGCGTGGAGCGGTTGGGGCCGAGCTACGCCGGCGAGTTGGCCCGTCTGTACGAAAGCGCGCAAGGCAATGCCTTCAGCCCTTATCAACTGGCGAAGGGCGTCTTTTACGGAGTGAAACATCGGGGACGGCTGGTGTCGGCGGCGGGGACCCACATCGTGGCCCGAACGGTGGGTGTGGCAGCCGTGGGCAACGTGTGCACCTATCCTGAGTATCGCGGGCAGGGATATGCTACCCGCTGCACCAGCGCCGTCTGCGCCGAGTTGCTGGCTATGGGCCTCGACGTGGTGCTTAACGTGGCCCACGACAACGCCGATGCCATTCACATTTACGAAAAGCTGGGATTCCGCGTGTACTGTCCCTTCGTGGAAGGGATAGCGGTGCGCAAGAACCAGTAGATGGGGGGCGGGTGCAATCTTTCCGAATCAGGCTTGTTGGGCACGATCCAGAGCGATTCCGGCCAGGAAAACGGGTTTCTGATCGCACTTTGGGGAAAACCCTTGCGAAGGTTAGGTAATATAGATTCTGGGCAAACACGCCTTTGATATAACCTTCGCAAGGGTATCGCTGGCTTATCCCCCTGCTTTGACGTGCTATGAAAAATGTCAGAACCAGACAAAGGATACGCGATACGCAGTGTACAATACTGATAAAGGAGTCAGAATGAGTCGCAAAGAGTACGACGTAAAAGACCTGTCCCTGGCCGAGCAGGGACGCAATCGCATTGAATGGGCGGCCCAGGAGATGCCGGTTTTGCGGGCCATCGCCGAACGGTTCGAGAAAGAAAAGCCCCTTGAAGGCATCCGTATGTCTGGCTGTTTGCACATCACTACCGAGACGGCCAACCTGGCCCGTGCTCTGGTCGCCGGCGGCGCCGACCTGGTTCTCTGCGCCAGCAACCCCCTCAGCACCCAGGACGACGTGGCGGCAGCGCTGGTCAGCTTCTTTGAAGTGCCCACCTACGCCATCAAGGGCGAGGACAACGAAACTTACTATGCCCACATCCGGGCTGCGCTGGATCACCGACCCAACATGACGATGGACGATGGCGCCGACCTGGTCAGCACCCTCCACAAAGAACGCACCGACCAGATTGACGAGGTCATCGCCGGCACCGAGGAAACGACCACCGGCGTCATTCGCCTCAGGGCGATGGCCAAAGATGGTGCTTTGCGCTTCCCCGTGCTGGCCGTCAACGACGCGATGACCAAACACCTCTTCGACAACCGCTACGGCACGGGGCAATCCACCCTGGATGGCATCATTCGCGCCACCAACGTCCTCATCGCCGGCAAAGTGGTGGTGGTGGCTGGCTACGGTTGGTGCAGCCGGGGCATTGCTATGCGGGCCGATGGACTGGGCGCCAACGTCGTCATCACCGAAGTGGACCCCCTCAGGGCACTGGAAGCGATGATGGACGGCTTCCGCGTGATGCCCATGATCGAGGCCGCAGCCATCGGCGACATCTTCGTCACCTCCACCGGCAACGTCAACGTGATTGACCGGCCTCACTTTGAGGTGATGAAAGACGGGGCCATCGTCGCCAACTCTGGCCACTTCAACGTGGAGATCAACATCCCCGCGCTGGAGGAGATGGCCGTCGAAAAACGACGCCCCCGCCCCTTCGTAGACCAGTATTGGCTGCCCGATGGGCGTCGCATCCATCTGCTGGGCGAAGGTCGGCTGGTGAACCTGGCCGCCGCCGAAGGACATCCGGCCAGCGTGATGGATATGTCGTTCGCCAACCAGGCGTTGGGAGCGATCTACATGCTGCGCAACGCCGACAAGCTGGAGAAGAAAGTTTACGTCATCCCCAAAGAAGTGGACCAGGAAATCGCCCGCCTCAAGTTGGAGGCGATGGGCGTGCGCATCGACACCCTCACCCCAGAACAGGAGAAGTATCTGACCTCGTGGGAAGAGGGAACGTGAAGCGTGATGCGTGATTCCCGTTTCGCGGAGCGGAGGCAAGTATATGTCTGACCCGAAAGGAGACTCGAACTCGATGAGCAGTAGTACGACTTTTATGACTTCTCCCAAACTTTTCTTCACCTCGGAGTCCGTTACCGAAGGACATCCCGACAAAATCTGTGACCAGGTTAGCGATGCTGTCCTCGATGCCATGATTGCCCAGGACCCGGATGCGCGCGTCGCCTGCGAATGTGCCACCACCACCGGCTTGATCGTGGTGATGGGAGAGATCACCACCTCGGCCCAGGTAGACATCACCAGAGTTGCCCGCGAGACAATCCGCGACATCGGCTACACGCGGGCCAAATATGGCTTTGATTACGAGACGTGTGGGGTGATCGTTTCCATCAAAGAGCAGAGCGCCGACATCGCGCTGGGCGTGGACAAAGCGTTGGAAGCCAAGACCGGCGAGATGAGCGACGAGGAGATCGAAGCCATAGGCGCCGGCGACCAGGGTATGATGATCGGTTTTGCCTGCAACGAAACGCCCGAACTGATGCCGATGCCCATTATGCTGGCTCACAAGCTGACCAAGCAACTGGCCCGCGTCCGCAAGGACGGCACCCTGCCCTACCTGCGCCCGGACGGCAAGAGCCAGGTGACGGTAGAATATCAATACGGCGTGCCCAAACGAGTAGATACCATCGTCATCTCCACCCAACACGCCCCCGACGTGGAGCAGGCCAAAATCCACGCCGACGTTTACGAGCGAGTCATCAAATACGTGGTGCCCAACGGCATGCTCGACGAGAAGACGAAAGTTTACGTGAACCCCACCGGCCGCTTTGTGACCGGCGGGCCGCTGGGCGACGCCGGCCTCACCGGTCGCAAAATCATCGTGGACACTTACGGCGGCCTGGCTCGACATGGTGGTGGTGCCTTCTCCGGCAAAGACCCAACGAAGGTGGACCGCTCGGCCACCTATATGGCTCGTTACATCGCCAAAAACCTGGTGGCGGCGGGCATCGCCGACCGGCTGGAGTTGCAGGTCAGCTACGCCATCGGTGTGGCTCGCCCTCTGTCGTTGATGGTCGAAACCTTTGGCACGGGCAAAATCTCCGACGAGCGCATCATCGAACTCGTCAACGAGTATTTTGACCTGCGCCCGGCGGCCATCATCCGTGATCTGGACCTGCGCCGTCCCATTTACAAGGCGACGGCCGTTTACGGCCACTTTGGCCGCGACGACATCGATGCTCCCTGGGAGCGCACCGACAAGGCCGAATCGCTGCGCCACGACGCGGGCCTGGACTGAACTGGGGGCAGGGTACGCAACCGGTCGCCCGACACACGCCGGTTCAGGCAGGGGCGTGTGGCTGTGCGCCTCTGCCTGAACCGGCGTGGGTGCATTTCAATTCTATGGCAGGATGCGTCTTTTATCTGGCCCGGCGTCAGGCGATAGCGACTAAAGTCGCGCCTGAAGGCCCCAGGCCGAGGCGTCGGCCTGCGCCGACGCGCTGGCGTCCACGGGAGGTGGACGCCTGGCCGTCAGGCCTGCAGGAGCGGTTTCAACCGCGTTTGT
>JAJRXB010000522.1 GCA_024276515.1 Chloroflexota bacterium | reverse complement strand
TAGTACATTTGGGCGTAAATAACTCGGTAGTTACGCAGCATCCTGAGCCTGTCGAAGGATACAAATTTGCATAGATTTCTCGGCTTGACGCGCACCCTTCGACAGGCTCAGGGTGCTACCTTGCCTTTGCACAACCAGCGGCTTATTTACGCCGTGGTGCAGTAGTGCCCCACTTGAGTGTTGGTGGCGAATTCGCCGCCAAAGGCGTCGAGGGGGGAGCGCCGGAATAGGGATTCTGGCGCTCCGGGGGAAACCGCCACCGGATAGGCAGCCCCGGAATCCCTATTCCGGGGTTGCCGGGGAAAAGAAAGCATCCCCTATCATCCAGCAACACCCACAGGGAGACTACCCAAAAGTCACCCTGTCAGAAACCCGGTTTTCGGTAAGAACGAGGGCAACTACTCATCTTTCGCTTATTTTCGGCCCTCTTTCGAGGATCCATCAGCCTTTGCAATGCAATTGACATAGGATTGTAGATTGTGCCCCCTTCGTCTTCAAACTCAAAAAAACACGCCTTCAAGCGCGTCGGCCTGCTCTACCACCCGATGATCCCCGAGTCGCAAGACCTGGCCGCCGAAATGTTGGAATTTCTGGAGGGGCTGGGGGTGTCGGCCTGGATTGGGTCTAGCTGGGACAACGCAGCGGTGGCCGACCAGGCCGCCGATTTGGACATGCTGGTGACCCTGGGCGGCGACGGCAGTATGCTGCGTGCCGCGCGCATGGCCTCGGAACACGGCATCCCGATTCTGGGAGTCAACCTGGGGCGGCTGGGCTTTTTGGCGGAGGTCGAGCCTACGGAATGGGCCAGGCGATTGCGCCAGGTGCTCGCCGGCGATTATTGGGTGGAAGAACGGATGATGGTCCACGCCGAGTGTTGGCGCGACCGGGAATCTCTGGGCAGCTACGAGGCTCTCAACGACGTGGTGGTCAGCCGGGGGTCGCTGGCCCGCGTCGTGCGTCTGCCCACCTATATTGACGGCGGTTATCTCACCACCTACGTCGCCGACGGACTCATCGTCTCCACCGCCACCGGGTCTACTGCCTATGCCCTGGCCGCCGGCGGTCCCATCGTGCCCCCCGAACTGAAAAATATGCTTCTCATCCCCCTGGCCCCTCATTTGAGCCTGGAGCGAGCCATCGTATTGTCGAAAGGGAGCATGGTGCGCATCAAAGTACACACCGATCACACCGCCATCCTCACCGTGGATGGGCAGTTCGAGGTTGAGCTGGCCGATGGCGATTGGGTGCAGGTCGTCGCCAGCCCCCGCGTGGGACGCTTTATCCGTCTGCAAGACCGGGCCTACTTCTATCGCACCCTGATGCGACGCCTGGGTTTGCCGACGTCCGAACCGGAGGATCCGTAATAAAGGGCAATGCATGCCTTGCCCTTACCCCAACGAACAAAGTGAGAGGGTTTGATGAGTGAAGCAATAGACGATCCTGTGGCCTTTTGCTACCGCCATCCCGAGGTCGAGACCGGCCTGCGTTGCAATCGCTGTGGCAAGCCTATTTGTGTCAAATGCGCCGTGCGCACCCCTGTGGGCTTCCGCTGCCCCGACTGCGTGCGCCAACAGCAAGACAAATTCTACACCGGGGGTGGCCTGGACTACGTGATCGCCGTCGCCGTGGCTTTGCCCCTCTCTCTCATCGTCGCCGCCATCTTCACCTTCTTCGTTGCCCGCATTGGCTTCCTCTCCTGGTTCATCAGCTTCATCGCCGCCCCGGCCGTCGGCGGCCTCATCGCCGAAACAGTGCGCCGCGCCGTGGGCCGACGCCGTTCGCGCTATCTGAGCGCTGTCGTGGCGGCGTGCCTGGTGGTGGCCGTGGCCCCCTTCCTCCTGTTGACCCTGCTCAGCGGGAACCTGTTTGGCCTCGTCGTGCCCGGGATTCTCCTCTTCTTCGGCGTGGGGACCATCGTCGCCCGGCTGCGCTGAATCGTTGACACAAATGTTCTATTGTGTTATCATTTTAGAGAAACGAGGAGGAACGTTATGCCAGGGAAAGGCACCGCTCCACGGAGTGGCAGAGAACTTCAACAACAAGTTGTCGAACTGGCGAAGAAACTTGGTTTGAAAGCAGAGACCGAAGTGACAGCCGCCCGACGGTTGTGGGGGGCAAAACGGCGCATAGATGTTGTGCTTGTCTATGAGAAGACAGGCAAGAATCTGGGTATCGAATGCAAATATCAGGCTAGAAGTGGCTCTGCTGAGGAAAAGATACCTGCTACCATCAAAGATATTGAGTCTTGGCCAATCCCTGGTATCATTGTGATAAGCGGTGAGGATTCTCTGCCAATATGCGAGGGTACCTAATACTACAACCGCACTTCCTCATTTTGAGGGGGCAAAAGGTGACTGTCACCTGCAAAGATAGTCGGAATTCGCGACCATCGTCTGGCACGACGTAGGCGACTCTTTACCTACAGCCCTACAGGTGACAGTCACCTGGGG
>JAJRXB010000521.1 GCA_024276515.1 Chloroflexota bacterium | reverse complement strand
TGATCCAGTGTGCGCGATGGATGGTCATCATTTCGCCTCCTGTTTGAGTAAAAATGAGTTGGGGTGACAAGCCGGAGTGCAGAATTCATTCTGCCAACGGCCCGAAAAACGGAATAAATTCTGCACTCCAACTGAGATAAAACACCCCCTTACGATTTCACGTTGATTGTAGGGGAAAATAACGGCCAAGTCAATAGGCCGTTTACCTCACTTTCTCTCGCCAGCGATTGTCAACTGTCCCAATCGTTGGTATAATCGGGGACAACAGGTGAGGGATGCTATGGACTACGATGAGTTCGACCCGTTGGAACCCCAAAGCGCAAAATACCTGGACGCAGAATATCCGGAGGAAGATGAAGGCTCTGATCTGGCGAGGGACGTGACCCGGGTCACCGTCAGCCTGTCGTGGCAGCAAGTCGCCTTTATCATCGGCATCAATGCCATTCTCTCGCTGATCATCAGTCTGGCGGTGGTCGTCATCGCCGGACAAAACTATCTCCCCTTCCAGCCGGCGGCGGCATCGGTCGCCGGGACGGAGCCGCCGCCGGTGGCCGTGGCTGGTGGCGGAACGGAGCAGGCGCAGCCACCCCTCTCTGCCTCCGACACGCCGACGTCCCCTCCCGGCGCGGCGATTCCCACAGCTCAGCCGGTGCCGGGCGAGGCACTCCCCACCGGGACGCCTGTGGAGCCGACGGTCTACATTGTGCAGTCGGGGGATAACCTCAGCAGCATCGCAAGCAAATTCGAGGTCAGCCTGGAAGACCTGATGCGGGCCAACGGCCTCACCGATCCCGACTACGTGCTGGTAGGCCAGGAACTCCTCATCCCCATCGGGGGATTGCCCCTGGCGACGCCCACCTTCACCCCGATGCCCGTCCCTACCGACACGCCGCTTCCCTTCAACCCCCCCACCTCGTTGCCGGCAGACACCACCCCACCGGCCGAGCCGGCGGCGACCGTTGGGCCTACGCCCACGGCCGAGCCTACTTTGACCTCCGCTCCGGTCGGCGAGATTCGCCTGGTTTTGCAGGTGCTCCGCCCGGGCGACCTGGTCAACGAGGTGGCGCAGGTCGTCAACCAGGGACCGTTCGTACGGCTCAGCGGCTGGACACTGTCGGATGAAGCCGGGAACGTCTATACCTTCCCCGATTTCAGCCTGTGGGGGGGCGGGGCGGTCAACGTCCACACGGCGGCCGGGTCGGACACCACGACCGACCTGTATTGGGGTCAGCCTGAGGCTGTGTGGGACGTCGGCGAAGTGGCGACACTCCGCGATGCCGACGGCACGGTCATCGCCACCTATACGGTTCCTGAGCCATGAGTCTTTCGGAGCAAGAACGACGTCAGCGACGCGAGCAACTGCGCCGCGCCCGATGGAAGCTGGCCCAGCATCTTTTCGACGTGCCGGAACTGAACTCCGACGCGCCGGGCGAGCGTGATTGCCCCGACCGCCCGCGCGACGAGCAGGAGTGGCACGACCTGGTTGAACAGCGCATCCAGGAGGCGATGGCAGCCGGGGCTTTTGACGACTTGCCGGGCAAGGGCCGGCCGCTGAACCTGACTCGCAATCCCTACCTGGACTCTTCGCTGGAATTGGCCTTCGGGTTGCTGAAAAACAGCGGCTACGTCCCCGAGTGGATCGCCCGCGACAAAGAGATCCGCACCGAACTGGAAGTCGCCCGTGCCCGCCTGCGCGCGGCCTGGGCGCAACGTCAGGCGAATCCCGCCAACGAGGGACTGTGGCAGGCGGCCGTCGCTCGTTTTGAGGAAGCATTGGTCCAACTCAATCGCAAAATTGACGACTTCAACCTGATCGTGCCCGTGGTTGAATGCCAGCGTCTCCGCCTGCGATTGGAGGACGAATTGCGCCGACTGCGCGATGAGTGATTCGGCTTATGAAATTGTTGATGTTTCAGGCCAAACGTTTCTGGTGGAAGTCGTTCAGTAAAACACTGGAAGGGGTGCCCGACGTGAACGTGGAGGAGAGTGTGACCGACGCCGTGATCGTCTTCCTCCACGTCGAAGAAGAGGATGAGGCCAAAGGCAATCGCCTGCTGACCAAAACGCTGAAGAACGTCAAGTGGCTGGCGAACAAGCGGGGACTGAAGAACGTCGTCCTCCACTCGTTCACCCATCTGTCGAGCAGCACCGCGTCGCCGGACTACGCCCGGGCTTTTCTGGAGTCGGCGGCGGAGCGCCTGCGCGGGACCGGCTACGACGTGTGGCTCACGCCTTTTGGCTACTTCTGCGAGTGGGACTTGTCGGTGTATGGCGAGTCGCTGGCTAAAGTGTTCAAGGCGTTGTAAAATCAGGGTAAGCGTTCGGCGGGGCAGAGCCATCGTAGCGCCGGGCCATCGTAGCGCCGGGCCATCGTAGCACCGGGCCATCGTAGCACCGGAATCCCCATTCCGGTGCGGGCTGTCATCGTCGGATGGTTGGGCCATCTGAGGCAAAAAAGCCCCCTTTACGGCAGGGGGCTTTGATGGCTACGCATATCAGCATGGGGTAGTGTGCACTCATACCACCGGTGTAGTCAAGAAATTTGGCGACTATGCGTCGACCTTCTCCTCTGGCGTGTCGTCTGGCTCCTTTACCTCGTCCACCTCGTCTCGGGTCCCGGTCGAGGCTTCGCGAAACTCACGGATGGCCTTTCCCACCGCGCCGCCGATCTCTGGCAGCCGGCCCACGCCGAAGATGATGATGACAATCACCAGCACGATAATCAACTCAGGTGCTCCCAAACGAATAGGCATTTTGTGCACTCCTTGTTGGGCAAAATCCACGATTACCTTAATGTCAGGACTTACGCAGTTGGCGAGATCGAAAACCCGATAAGACCTCACAGGTTTCCACAGGCTCTCCAAAGCGTGAAAATGTGTCCGTTTGGGTGCGAGTTCATCTACCAGGCACTGTTCAAAAACCTGTGAGGTCTCAAGTGCGTAACTCCTGTTAATGTGCGTTACATTATAGCACAGCCATCGGACGCACGCAAGAAACTGTGGAGTAAAAAACGTGGGGTGGTGGTTGAACCGTAAGTGACGGAGGGTCTGTCATTGCGAGCGAAGCGACGCAATCTCCGTGCAATACGGGGATTGCTTCGTCCGTTTCACTCCCTCGCAACGACATATCACTTACTTTTCTACCACTACCGAAACGTGAAACGTGAGCTGGACTTTGGCCATTTTGAAGAGTGAGCATCCCTGGCGAAGTACCCGAAGCAAAATACACTCTTACGCATCACGTCCCGAACATGACCATCCAAATTCGTCCCATCCAAACTCACGACGAATACCGGGCTGTTGAGCGACTCCAGCGCGAGGTGTGGAATCTGGACGAGGCAGAAATTGTGCCCGACCACCTGCTGCTGACCGCCCAGAAGAACGGCGGTCTGGTGCTGGGCGCATTCGACACCTCACCGGAGGGAGAGAACGAGCGGCTGGTCGGGTTTGTCTTTGGTTTTGTTGGGTTGTCGCCCGACGGCCGGCTGAAGCACTGCTCGCACATGGCCGGCGTGGTCTCTGCGTATCGAAACCAAAACCTGGGGTATCGTCTGAAGCTGGCGCAGCGCCGGCACGTGCTGAGTCAGGGGATTGATCTCATCACCTGGACTTTTGATCCGCTGGAGAGTCGCAACGCACGTCTCAACTTTCATAAACTTGGCGCGACGTGTCGGACGTATCTGCGAGACCTGTACGGGGAGATGCGCGACGCTCTCAACAGCGGGCTGCCCAGCGACCGGTTTCAGGTGGACTGGCACATCGCCAGCGACCACGTCGCCGGCCGCTTGCGTGACGACGTGGTCGATCCTTCGGCTGCCCGTGCCCCGGGCGGGAGCAAAACAGACCCTTCGCTCTCGTCGCTGCAAGCCCAGGGTGTCTCTTCGCTGAATCCCCCTCTCTCCGGCGAACTGCCTCGTCCCCCCGACGTGCCGGAGTTCAACTTTGACACGTGGGGAGACCGACTGCTCGTTCAGATACCGGCTCGTTTCCAGGCCATCAGAGCCGCCGACATGGGGCTGGCCCGTGCCTGGCGATTGTACACCCGCGCTTTGTTCGAGGCCGCCTTTGCCGGGGGGTATACGGTGGTTGACTTGCTCTTCGAAGACGGACAGAGCTATTATCTGCTGCAAAAGGATTGGACACCCTGATGAAAATCGAAAGCATCGAACTGCACCACATCGACCTGCCGCTGGTACATCCCTTTGAAACCAGTTTCAGCCGCGAATTCACCCGCCCCTGCATCCTGGTGGCCGTCCACGCCGGGGGGCTCACCGGCTGGGGGGAGTGCACTGCCCACGCCGGACCGTGGTATTCCAGCGAAACCGTCGAGACCGCCTGGCACGTGTTGCGCGATTTCCTCCTCCCTGCCGTGTTGGGCCAGGAGATAGAGTCGCCGGCCGACGTGGTGGCTCGCTTCCGGCGGGTGCGGGGTCACCCGATGGCCCGCGCCGCGCTGGAGAACGCCGTGTGGGACCTGCTGGCGCAGAGGCGGGGTGTGTCGCTGGCCGATATGCTGGGGGGACGGCGGGAGCGAGTGCCGGTGGGGGTGAGTGTCGGCATCGAGCCGACCCTCGACGCCCTGCTCGACCAGGTGGCGGGGCACATCGCCGAGGGATATGGGCGCATCAAGCTCAAGATCAAGCCGGGCTGGGACGTGGACGTGGTGCGCGCCGTTCGTGAGCGTTGGCCCGACCTGCCGCTGCAGGTGGACGCCAACTCTGCCTACACCCTGGCCGACGTGCCGGTCTTCCGCGACCTGGATCAGTTTGACCTGCTGCTCATCGAGCAGCCGCTTCACCACGACGACATCGTGGATCACGCCCGGTTGCAGGCGCAGCTCCGCACGCCCCTTTGCCTGGACGAGAGCATCCACTCGCCGGAACACGCCCGCTGGGCGCTGGACATCGGCGCCTGCCGGATCATCAACGTCAAAGTGGGGCGCGTGGGCGGGTTGACCGCCGCCCGGCAAATCCACGACCTGTGCGCCGAACGGGGCGTGCCGGTGTGGTGCGGCGGCATGCTAGAGACCAACGTGGGACGCGCCGCCAACGTGGCCCTGGCCACACTGCCCAACTTCACCCTGCCCGGCGACATCTCCGCTTCGGCCCGCTATTACCGGGAAGATATCGCCGAGCCCAACTTTGAGATCAACGACGACTCTACTCTCTCCGTGCCGATCGGCCCGGGGCTGGGCGTGCACGTCATCCCCGACCGGCTGGCCGCCGTCCGGCTGCGGCACTTGCACCTGCCGTAATGTAAGCGTTCACCCCCTCCCTGCCAGGGCTATGCATTACCCACATGTCGTTCCGGCCGCTTTTTGCTGCGAATAAATCCGCAGGCTAATAGCTAAAGTCGGCTCAAGCCGACTGCTCCTCCCCCGATTCTGGGCAAAGACAGCACGTTTCAAC
>JAJRXB010000034.1 GCA_024276515.1 Chloroflexota bacterium | reverse complement strand
GCGAATCTGCGAATCAGAAAGTGGCAAATCTTGCTTCAGAGCAGGAGTCTGGCGAATTCTGGATGGCCCCGTATCCTAAGACATGGGGCCGTAGTGGCGACTTCAGTCGCTTTGGCCCTACCAAGACATGGGGCCGTAGTGGCGACTTCAGTCGCTTTAAAGGTCGCCAGTGTCCAGCTCAGAGTTATGGGTGTTCGGACGGGCGTTTGATCATAGTGTTGGCCGGGTAGTAGCCGCGCAACGAGGCCAGGGCGTAGACCAGGCAACCCGGTCCCACCAGGGTGCCTGGGTTCAAGACCGCGTTGCATCCGATCTGCACCCGGTCGCCCAGGATGGCGCCCAGCTTTCGCAGGCCGGTATCATAGGTTTGTCCCGCTACTTTGACGGTCACGGCAGCGCGACTCAATTTAACGTTGGCCAGTTTGGTCCCGGCGCCCAGGTTCACGTTGCGCCCCAGGATGCTATCGCCGACGTAAGCGAAGTGGGCGGCGTGGGCACCGTCCAACAGAATCGCGCTCTTTACCTCTGTGGTATGACCGACCACACAGTCGTCGCCGACCAGCACATTCCCCCGCACGTACGCGCCCTGTCTCACCTGGGTGTTGGCTCCGATGTAGGTGGGGCTTTTGACGACCGCCCCCGGCTCGACCACAGAACCGGGGCCGATGAAGATTTGATCGCCCAGCAGGTGTGCCCCCTCCATCACCTGCCCCTGAATCTGGGGGACGATGATCTGGTCCAGGTATTCTCCCAGCAGCTTCAGAGCGTCCCAAACGTATGCCACCCGGCTGTCGTGGAACAGCGATTGGTGTTCGTATCCGTCAAGGTCAAAGAAATCGGTTGGCGTGAGCATACTGTTTTTATGCCTTGTGAGATTGGAGGCCAGAGATTTGCGACCGGCGCAGCACCGCCTCGGCTTCGGCCAGGTGTTCGGGCGTGTTGACCCCCAGGGCCTCCGACGGGTCGTCGGTGACGAGGTAGGGGATTTCGTGCCCCTCGGCGACGGCCATGCCCACCAGGTCGGTCAAAAAGTATTCGCCCGCGTCTCCCCTGTCGGCGTGGAGGGGGAGTTGGGGCAGGTGACTCCACAGCCATTGCGCGTCGAAGCAATAGACGCCGGCGTTCAATTCGCGGATGGCAAGCTGTTCCGGCGTGCACTCCGCCTCTTCGACGATGGCCTGCACCCGCCCGGCCGGGTCGCGGACAACCCGGCCAAAGCCTCGCGGCTCGTCGTCGGTCACGATGAGCATGGCCAGAGGGCCGTTTCCCTGCCGATAGCGGTCCCACAGGGCTTGCAGGGTCGCCGGGCGCAACAGGGGCATATCGCCGTACAGGACCAGGACGTGACGGCAGTTGTTTGCGACGGCCTGCGCCTGCATCACCGCGTGACCGGTGCCCAGGCGTTGAGTCTGTTCCACGAAGGCGACGTTTGGGCCGAGGGCCGCCCGCACCTGCTCCCCGCCGTGCCCCACCACGACCACCACCTGCGACGGATTGAGGGCCGCGGCCGCATCCAGCACGTATTCGATCATCGGTCGCCCGGCCAGGGGGTGCAACACTTTGGGCAGTTGAGACTTCATCCGTTTGCCCTGGCCGGCGGCCAGGATAACCACTGCCAGTTGTCCCATTCTCTCCCCTCTGGGCATCTTTTTGGCTCAGACTTCCGAAGTCTGCGAGACTTCGGAAGTCACGGGAGCAGGTTGCCCCAGCTTTGCCATCCAATGCTCAACCTGGCCCAACACTTGCCTTTTCAATTCCTCCAGCCGCTCCCCGGACGTGGCTTCAAAGCGGAGCGAGAGGGCCGGCTGGGTGTTCGACGGGCGCACCAGGGCCCAACCGTCGCCGAAATCGATCCGCGCCCCGTCCAGCTCGTCCACGGGATGGGACGTTTTGAAGTGATCCTTCACCCGTTGCACCACCTGACGTTTGATTCCGTCCGGGCAGGGGAGCCTGATTTGCGGCGACGAGTGATAGGCTGGCAACCCGGCCACCAGCGCCGACAGGGGACGCTGCGCCTGCGAGACGACGTTGAGCAGTTTGACGGTGGCCAGAATCGAATCGTCGAAGCGGAAGTCGGGCTCGTTGAAGAAGATGTGTCCGGAGAATTCCCCGCCCAGGGCGGCGTTTGTGTCGCGCATCGCCTGGTGCACAAAGGCGTAGCCGGAAGGGGCCATCACCGGCTCTCCCCCGTGGGCGACGACGTCGTCGGCCAGCGCCTGGGTGCACAGGCTCTCGTGGACGATTTTGGTCGGTCCGCGACGCAGCACGTCGCGGGCCAGGATCATCAGCACCTGGTCGCCAAACGTCGGATCGCCCCTCTCGTCCACCACCGCCAGGCGGTCGCCGTCACCGTCGTAAGCCAGGCCCAGGTCTGCCCCTTCGGCCCGAACCAACGCCGACAAATCGGCGGTGGCGCCAGGGGCGGTGGGGTCTGGGGGGCGGTTGGGGAAGTTGCCGTCCGGCTCGCAGTAGAGTTCGATCACGTCGCACCCCAGGTCGCGCAGCAGTTGAGACACGATGGGGCCGTTGGTCCCGTTCCCCCCGTCCACGACGATTTTGAGGGGAGGCTGGATGCGGGCGTGAGTCTTGATGCGTTCGAGGTAGGCTGGCAGCGGGTCGGACTTTTGGAACTTGCCCGTTCCGCTCGCGAAATCGCCGGTCTCGGCTATGCGGTGAATGGCTTGCAGTTCGTCCCCGCGCAGCGTGCGATCGGCGCGGATTTTGAGGCCGTTGTGCTCCGGGGGATTGTGGCTGGCGGTGATCATCACCCCGCCGTCGGCGTCGTAAAAATCGGTGGCGAAGTGATGGACGGGCGTGGGGACCAGCCCCACGTCGGTGACGTTGAGTCCGGCCTGCAAGAGGCCGGCGATGAGCGCCCGGCCAATGCGCGGCGAACTGTTGCGCACGTCCCGGCCCACCACCAGTGTTTCGCCATTTTGCGCCCTGAAGAACGTGCCAATCGCCTGTCCGAGTCCGGTGACCACGTCATCGGTCAGGTCTCGGTCGGCAATGCCTCGGACGCTGAATTCTCGGAAAATGTGGGGGTTCACAGCCATCAGGGGAGCCAGGAAATCGGAGAACCGGGGAAACGGGCAATCGGAGGGCAGGGATTGTGGCGGGATTTCCAATTGTCCGGATTCCCTAACTTTCGGATTCCCGGATTTCCTTGATCATCAGTTGCCAATTACAGTCACATTTTTCAGACAAAAGAGTTGTGCTGAGGTGACAGTCACTTTTTTTGTGCCAGTTCAAGTGACTGTCACCTGCTTTTGCTTAAAAGGTAACAACTCTAAACAATCGCGTCTGGCGCAAGCCTTTTCGGGGGGCAGGACAGGTAGAATGGAGACGTCGCCAGTGTGTTCATTGTAGCACGCTCCGCCGGTTTGCGCAAGAGGTAATTGCCCCGGCGGGCACGGTCACGCTCGGCTGTGGCCGGTCTCCCACCCGTCGGCTGTGGCCGGTCTCCAGACCAAGCCACCTTTGGGCACGGTCAGAGACCGGCCCGAGCGTGGTCTCCTGAGCTTGTCGGCTGTGGCCGGTCTCCCGAACCGCTGTGGCCGGTCTCCCGAACCGCTGTGGCCGGTCTCCCGAACCGCTGTGGCCGGTCTCCCGACCGGACCACCCTTTCGGGCACGGTCAGAGACCGGCCCGAGCGTCAAGAGAGACCGGCCCAAGCTGTGGCCGGTCCACTGAGCTTGTCGGCTGTGGCCGGTCTCCAGACCGAGTCCTTTTCGGGCACGGTCAGAGACCGGCCCGAGCGTCAAGAGAGGCTGGCCCGAGCATCGAGAGACCGG